>CAZPSR010000005.1:0-25093 GCA_964589135.1 uncultured Syntrophomonas sp. | reverse complement strand
TCCTTCCCTTTCATAGTGAGTTAAGAATTGGGTGAAAAGCTCTTTAGCCATTGGACTTCGGCAAGTGTTTCCGCTACATACAAACAGCACCTTTTTCACCTTACTCCCCCCCTCTTTTATAGTACTATTTTTATCGCCAAGAGGATCAATACCACCCCGCCTATCATTTGGGCATAGTGCCCCACCAGGCTGTTCAAAACCTTTCCGCTTCTGAAACCAAGCAGGGTCATAGCTCCAGCCGTTAATCCCATTATCGATACGCTCAGGAGTAATGGTACCTGAGTGGTACCCAAACTAAACCCGGTGGCCAGAGCATCTACACTCACTGATGCAGTCAGCAAGAGCAAGTTGCTGGGTGGAGAATCCCTCTGCTTATCCCGCAATAGTGGGCGGGCTTGTTTAAAAGCCAGGGATTCTTGCTTTACCTCCCGGTAACCTTCCCGAATAAAAGATACCCCTACATAAGCTAAGACCAAGGCCCCCAGCCAGCTGGCCCACCGGCCCATAAGATGCCCGGCGGTATAGCCCAGAGTTAACCCCACGATAGGCATCAAGACATGAAATACCGCTACTGCGGCAGCAAATTTGTATGCATAAGATCGGCTAGTCCCTTTTAAGCCCAGGACTAATGCCAGGGAAAAGGCATCCATTCCTAATACCAGAGCCACTAATAATATGCTTATAAGCTGACCAGACATATAAACACCCTTCCCAATTAATTATAGGGCTGATGATTCTTACTCTAAATGCTTGCTATCATCCTTTAGGGGATGCTGCTCGACTAATTCGGTCAATAATGGCCAGGGCTATGCCACCCATACCGGAAGGTAACGGGGCAAATACCAGCTGATCAATGCCTTTGGCTTCACACTCCCTGATGATAGAATATAGTTGGGTCCCGCCCTCTTCCAAATCCAGCTCATACTCTAGACTTACTTCCTTATAGGCGGGCTTAGGGGTTCTTGCTTGGCGATGGTTTACCAGGGCGGCTTTCTTGTGCCCTTGGAAGCAATCCTGCAAAATCAGCTCCAATTCATCCAAATCCCGGGCCAGGAAAATAGACAAGGGAGTCAAATAAGGCTGGGCTGATATCATCTCCTGAGACTCTACTGGCTTTCCTAGAATCTTTACAATCTCTTCCAGGGGAATACCTCCCCGCCTTAACAACTTATACGGCTGGTTTTGCAGGTCAATTAAAGTAGACTCCATCCCCATTCCAGTAGGGCCTGCATCCAAAACCGCTGCAATCCTTCCATCCAGTTCATCTTTAACATGTTGAGCGGTAATGGGGCTAGGCCGGCCATAGCGGTTGGCACTGGGAGCAGCTAGGGGACCGGTATATTCAATCAAGCTCAGGGCCACTTCATGATCTGGCATGCGGATTCCCACTCCAGTGCGTCCACCCCGGACCAGGTCCGGTACTCTTGGGGATGAAGGTAATACCAGGGATAGAGGGCCGGGCCAGAAATTTTGCATCAGTTGCAGAGCATCATCAGATACATACTCCACCAAGGGGTATACCTGCTCCAGACTGTTTACATGAACCAGTAAAGGATGCTGGGGCGGTCTTCCCTTGGCCTTAAATATTTTTTCTACTGCCTCGGGGCAGAATGCATCGGCACCCAGACCGTAGACGGTTTCGGTGGGGAAAGCCACCAGTTCTTGGTTTTTTATCAAATTGGCTGCCAGCTTGATCAATTCTTTATCAGGCTTAAGCAGGTTAATTTCAATATACTGGGTTTTCAGTTTTCTACCCCTTCCTGGCTCTAAGGATACGATCCCGACCCGCCATATCCTTAATGATCTCCACCTCATGGAATTCGCCAGCCATCTCTTGGGCTAGTTTTCCCTGATGGCAAGCTATTTCTGCAAACAAATAGCCGCCGGATCTAAGTTTATCCAGGGCCTGGGGCAATAAACGCCGATACAGGTCCAAACCATCTCCAGGAGCCAGAAGAGCCTGGACGGGCTCAAAATCTCGTACTCCAGGGTCCAGAGTAGTATATTCATCAAAGGGTATGTAGGGTAAATTAGCTACAATCACATCCAGGGGTGGGCAATCCGACAAAGGAGCCAATAAATCACCTTGATAGAATTCAATCTCTACCTGGTGGAAATCTGCATTTAACTGGGCTGTAGCCAGAGCCTGGGCTGATATATCAGTAGCCGCTACTCGGGATAAGGGGAGATAATAAGCCAGACTTACTGCAATAGCCCCAGAACCGGTTCCTACATCACATATATGAATGGATTGCCCCCGGTATAAATCCACAATATTTTCTACTATGGTCTCAGTATCCGGGCGCGGAATCAGTACTGAGGGATTAACCTGAAACTTTAAGGACATAAATTCCTGATATCCGACTATATAAGCGGCGGGCTCTCCTCGTACTCTTCTTTGAATTAGCTCTTTAAACCCTTGTCGTTCCCTTTGATTAACCGGACGGTCATAATGGGCATAAAGCTGCACTCGCTCCTGTTCCAGAATATGGGCCAGGAGCAATTCCGCTTCCAGCCGCGGATTGTCCATTCCCCGGCCGGCAAAATACCTGGTGGTCCATACCAATAGTTCTTTTATATTCCAGCCTTCTTTCACTTATTCCACCTGTTTCATACGTTCAGCCTGGTCATGAGCTATCAAGGCCTCAATTACTTCGTCCAGGCCTCCCTCCAATATGCTGTCCAGTTTATGCAAAGTCAAGTTAATTCTATGATCACTAACTCTACCCTGGGGAAAATTATAGGTGCGAATACGTTCACTGCGATCACCGGTCCCCACTTGACTGCGGCGGGTTCCTGCCATTTCCGCATTTTTCTCCTCTTCCATTACTTCCTTTAAACGAGCCCTTAAAACCCTTAAAGCCTTAGCTTTATTCTTATGCTGGGATTTTTCGTCCTGGCAGGTTACTACCATCCCGGTAGGAAGGTGGGTGATGCGAACCGCTGATTGAGTGGTATTGACCGATTGCCCTCCGGGACCGCTGGAACAATATACATCTACCCTGAGCTCATTGGGGTCGATTGCCACCTCCACCTCTTCGGCTTCTGGCAGAACGGCTACTGTTGCCGCTGAAGTATGGATTCGACCCCCAGATTCGGTGGTAGGGACCCGCTGCACCCGATGCACTCCAGATTCATACTTGAGTTTACTGTATACCCCGGTGCCATCTACTTCAATAATCAATTCCTTAATGCCCCCAATATCGGTGAAGTGGGAATCCATAATGTCGATTTTCCAACCCTGAGCTTCAGCATAGCGAGAATACATGCGAAACAGATCACTGGCAAAGAGGGCTGCTTCATCGCCTCCGGTGCCGGCCCGTATTTCCATTATTACGCTTTTATCATCATCTGGATCCTTGGGCAAAAGCATAATTCTTAAAGCCTCTTCCAGCCGCCCTTTCCTCTCCTGCAATGAATCTCTTTCTTCTTCCAGCATCAGTCGGAATTCATCTTCCTGCTCCTCAGCCATCATTTCTCCGGTATCCTTTATCTCCTTGAGCACTGATTTATATTCCCGGTATTGCTGAACAATTTCACCTAATTCCGAGTGGGCCCGAGCGTACTTTTGGAACTGGCTAAGATCCCCTATTACCTCGGGTTTGCTCATTAATTCCGTAATCTCATTATACTTTTCTTCTAGACTGTCCAGCTTTTGCAGCATGGTCCTACCTCCCGTATCTAACTGAGTTTATGTTGAATCCTGCTTACGCCTAGTCAGGAATTTAGGGTGAAATAGCAAAATAGCAGGAACTTCCGCCCCTGCTATCCTTTATTGCAAACCGTACTTTTTTTTGAAACGCTCTACTCTTCCTGTAGTGTCTACTACTCTGCCTTTATTACCTGTATAAAAGGGGTGGCATTTGGAGCAAATTTCTACTCGAATATTGTCTTTGGTGGACCCAACCTCAAATTCATTTCCACAGGCACAGCGAGCTGTAGCCGTAAAGTATTTGGGGTGTATTTTTTCTTTCACTTTTTCACCTCTTTTCAGGCTGCTTTTATCATTAAGTAATTGTAAGCTAAAGTCAAGCAGCCAAACGAACTGCAAAAGAAATTATATCAATAAAAAGAGTAAAACACAAGAATAACTTGAATTCCATGATTCTTTCCCCCTTGACCCGGTGAACTAATTGTATTATGATAATTAATACACTAGTGAGGATGGTGTCTTAATTGCTATGGTTTAAACTCGACTATCATTCCAGCCAACCGGTTTATCGACAGATCTTGGATAACTTTAAAAAACAAATTATCCGGGGTAAATTAAAAGCCCATGATCCACTTCCCTCCATACGCGAAACCGCCCGGGAGTTAAATGTTAACCCTAATACTGCAGCCCGGGCCTACCGGGAATTGGAGCAAGAAGGCTTCATTTATTCCCGGGCTGGAATTGGCAGTTTTATTGCTGAAACCGGATCCCACACCCTGGAAGAGAAGGCCCGGGAGGCTGTTTATCCTCAATTAAAGCAGCTAGTCCGCCTCTCCCAAAGCCTAAATCTTCCGGCCCAAAGTCTGGGTCAATTGTTTGATGATTTAGTCCGGGAAGTTTATGGAGGTAGTAAGAAATGACGGTACTGCAACTAAGTAACGTTATAAAAAGTTATCCCAAGAGCAATTTTAAGCTGCAGATTGAACGTTGGGCAGTGGCCCAGGGCAGCATTCTGGGCTTGTTGGGAACCAATGGATCGGGTAAAACCACCCTTTTAAAGCTCTGCCTGGGTATAGTTCAGCCTGATGCCGGTACCATTAGCTGGACGCAAAATTCTACTCAGGCCAGCAACTTTATAATCAATAATGTTAGCTATATGCCAGAATACAAAAACCTATACCCTCACATTAGCACCGGTCAGATGCTTAAACTGGCCTCTGCTTCTATTCCCGGCTGGAATGAGACCCTGGCCCGACAATTGCTCTCAGTATTTCCCCTGGACTTGGGTAAGAAAATAAGCACTCTTTCCTATGGGGAAAGGACCTGTTTATACGCCCTTATCACTTTTGCCAAAGATGTTCCTTATATCATTCTGGACGAACCATCCCGAGGATTGGACCCAGTAATCCAGGAAAGGCTGCTCAAGCAGGTAAAGCTGGCCAGTCAAGAGGGCAAAACCATTGTATTTTCCTCCCACCAGTTGGCGGAGATAGAAGAAAGTGCTGATATCACGGCGGTAATTAAAGAAGGCCGAATTATTATTCATGACTACCTGGATAATTTGAAAGTTTCTCTATTTATGCTGGCAGTGCCGGAGGACCAGGAATTACCTGCTGGAGCAGGCTCAGAATTCCTGCTGCTGGCCCGCAGCCAGTTTTTGGGCCAAGATGCTTTTTTATGCCAGGGTAATGAAGCCACTCAGGCCTCCCTTAAGGAAAAATTTCCAGTATATGATGTTAATCTGAAGGATATTTTTTTATCAATCAATGAAGGGAAGTGGCTAGAGCATGAAGCTATGGATTAAAGAGCTTAACGAACTGAAAACCCGTTTCCTGGTTCTAGCTTTACTTATTGGGTTCAGTGGTTATTTTATCCTGGCCTACTATGATTTCTTTCTGTCTTTGGTGGACCTCAATACCATAAAAGAAGGGCTGGGAGCCTTTCCCTTTAACAGCTACCTGGATACCGCCGCTCTAATGGAGCATTTAAACCTGCTGTTAAATGATATGGATTTTTATCTTTGGTCCCAGTGGATGGGAAAGAACCTCTATCAACTGCTGATCCTTAGCTCGATCCTGCTAGGCTTTGCTTCCTTTGCCCGGGAAAGGGAACAAAAGACTATGGTTTTTCTGCTCAGCAACTTTACCCGCTGGCATATATTTATCAGCAAAATTTCAGCTGGCCTTATACTGTTACTTTCTTTGACGGCTATTGGTTGTTGGCTTCCTTTTTTGCTGGCTTCCAGCTCCACCTTTTCTTATACCTGGCCCCTGGCTTGGGCCTATTTTCTACACCTGGGAGTAGGGGCAATTTTCTTATATGCGGGGATAATACTTTTTTCGATTTTATCTCAGGACATAGTAAAGCCCCTGATTTTAGCTGTATTTTTCTTGATCATATTGTCTCTGCCAAAATTTATTGAACCCCTGTCTTCATGGTATCTCTATCGGTATATGAGCGGATTCGATGTGTTTATGGGCAATGGTATCCAGTACCTGGGCTTGTTTATAATTGCCCTCTTGTCTGCCGCTCTTTTTAGATTAAGCTGGCAGGTATTTAAAGAGCTGGATTATTAATTTAGGGCTTTAGGGCCTGCGGTCTATTGTGAGCTATTAAGCTAAATAGCTGATTTTTATCGATTTTCCCTTTTGTCTAGGAACATGCTTAGTTATAACCCCATGATCAGGAAACATAAGCGGGTATGAAAAAAGTTTTGGCTATACCCGACGGGGGGCCAAAGACCTCCCCTACAAGCATTGGCCGATTAAAACACTGGATAAAACGGAATAAACTATTTTTGGGTGAACTTATGGAACAAAGAAATTAGGTAAAAGGAGGATTTTTTTAATGATTATTACTACCACTGAAACCGTACCGGGGTATAAAATTGTTGAGGCTCTGGGCTTAGTACAAGGCAGCTGCGTTAAGTCCAAACATCTGGGCAAAGATATTGGAGCTGGTCTAAAGTCCCTGGTAGGAGGAGAATTAAGGGGTTATAGTGAGCTGTTGGTAGAGTCCCGGGAAGAGGCTATAACCCGAATGATTGAACAGGCGGATCGCTTAGGAGCAGATGCGGTAATTGCCATGCGCTTTGCCAGCGCCCAAGTCATGGCTGGGGCTGCTGAATTTTTGGCTTATGGTACAGCAGTGAAGCTCCTCAAAGAGTAAATCCAAAAACCGATTATAAACCAAGCCCTTTAGACTCCGTCAGCCGATTACCGTGGTAAATCGGCTGACGGAGTCTAAAGGGCTAAAACAACGACCTTACGCCCTGGAATCACTTCTTCGGATCGGGATAATGATAACGGGAGGTATAAAACTGCTGAAGATGGAAGGAGTCATAAGGAGTAAAGGGGTTTTCATAATCTTCATGCTCCTCAATCTTATTGAAAAATACATAGAGTTTGGCATCCAGATCATCCATGGCGTGTAAGAGCAAAGCCTCAGGAGACAGGGGCAAGACCGGGGATCCGAATTCCAGACTGCCATGATGGGATAAAAGCATGTTTTTTAACATTTTTTCCAGCAGCTCCGGGAAATCCAGCCCCTCCTTCCGCATCTGAGTGATTTCGCGAGATACCATTTCATAACCCAGCACGATATGTCCCACCAGTTTCCCGATTTCGGTATAGTCGGGCAGTACTTCGATGTGGAACTCCTCAATCTTGCCAATATCATGCAGTATAGCCCCCATAATCATCAGATCCCGGTTAATATTAGGATACAGGCTGGCTGCCCGCTCACACAACTCCACTACCATAAGGGTATGTTCGATTAATCCCCCGCTATAATTATGATGAATGGCTTTAGCAGCCGGAGCTGCTAAAAACAGCTCCCAGCGGGGGGGAGTAAATATCCGTTCCAAAAGCTGTTTCATATAGGGGTCAGCTATACTGCTTATCGTGATCTCTAAATCACTTCTGAGTTCTGGGATATTGCGGCTTGGGCTTTTCATGTAAAGATGAGGGTCCTCTTCCAGCACTTTTATCCGCTTGGCAGTAACCTGCACTTGCTGATTATATACTCCTACGTCTCCTAAGAGGCCTATCACTGCCCCCGTCTCCAGCGCCCCGGCCAACTGACAGCTATCCCAGACTACTGTCTTTAATTCCCCACTTTGGTCACCAATCTTTAAATGAGTTATATTTTTGCCTTCCCGCGTCTTGCGGATGTTCTTCTCTTTTACCAGATATTTGCCCCAAAACTGGGTTCCGGAAGGCAGGCCTTTAATTTCCTTAACCGTAAAAGGTCCTTTATTTTTCACTACTCCCCTACTCCTTTAGTTTTTTATTTCATTGCTGCTTTGGGATGAGAATAAGACCCTAATTTAACCTGGGGAATCTCTTTTTTAAGAATCTCCATAAACTGGACTATTCCCATTCCAAGACCGTCTCCTGCTACATTTGACCACAAATATTCGGGATCAATGTTTAAGTTTCTTAATTGTATCATGTCCACCGTATGCCCATGTACAAAATTCATCAAAGCCTCCATTTCCTGCTCCCGATCAGTAAAGCCAGGAAAAACCAAAAGATTTAACGACACCAAAGCCCCCCGCTCCTTAGCATAATTAATGGATTTGCCTACATCAGGCCAGGAATAATTAAGGGGTCGATGATAGCGCTGATAGTTTTCTTCCCAGCAGGAGAATATGGTAACTCGCATGGAATCCAAACCCGCATCACAGATCTGTTTTATGCCCTGGGTGTAACCAGCATTGGTGTTCATATTGATGGTACCCCGGTCGGTCTTACTCCGCATTACTCTGATAGCCCGGGATAAGGTAGCTGCATTTAAACTGGGTTCTCCTTCACAACCTTGCCCAAAACTTATTATGGCTTCCCGGGCCTTTTCCAAATGCTCCTGTCCCAGCTGGGCAATCTCCTCCCATCCCGGCCTAAAAGTCAAACGGTTTTGCGGTGCAGCAAAAGGCCCGTGGTTTTCCGAGATACAGCCCAGGCAGTTGGCATTGCAGGCAGTCATGGAGGGTATTCCTCCCTCCCAACGCTGATAAAATATATTCTGGGCGGTGTAACACCCATATTCCAAGGAACACCGAGCCAACTGGGCCAGGATTCGGTTTTCCGGGTATTTTTTTCGCATCCGCTCAATTCTAGCCCTCAGACTCTTGGTATTATAGTTTATTGGATGCCACTTCCGGTGTTCATCTGATTGGGCAGCTGCTACATAAATCTTATCCTGGGCCAATCCTACTGCCGCATATCCATATAGGGGCAGAGGGGTATCTGCTTGATGGAGCACAGCTGCCGGAAGCAAGGTGCGGGTAAACCCCTGGGGTAATAAAGCTGCCACTGCACTAATTCCCTCCTGGTCACCGGGCAGATGCCCAATGAGGCTTATTTGGCCCTCTTCATCCAGACCCGCCGGCAAGTATCCAGGCAGGGTAACCAGACTGGCTCCCCGAGGAAGAATCATCATTTCTTCTTTTTCTGGTTCCACCCACTGGGATCCGCTGCGCCCCAGCATGGCCAGGGCCGGACAATCCAATAGATTGCCTGCCCGGTCGGCATACAAAGTATAATACATTAGCTGCTCCTATCTTAGTTCTCTATACTATAGGTTATATTATCCCCGGACATAAAAAAAGCCCCTTTTCAGGGGCAAGGTCTGCTAATAGCGCAAATATTTAATAGGATTATCGTTCTTACCATTAATCTTAACTTCAAAATGGAGATGGGGGCCGGTGGTCCTGCCCGTCATACCTATAGTTGCTATTGGCTGCCCTTTTACTACATAATCATCTTTACCCACCATAATTTTTTGGCAATGGGCATAAACGCTCTGTTTGCCATCTGGGTGTTCGATGACCACCGTCTTGCCGTAGATAGCTTGATTGCCGGCAAAAGATACCTTTCCTGCCGCTGTTGCTTTGATTGGATCTCCTACCTCTCCCGCAATGTCAATTCCATGATGAAAACCTGATGTGCGCCAGCCATAAGGCGAAGTAATACTACCCGTTACTGGCCAACTCATCATTACCTGACCAGTATAGCTGCGTGATGGCTGAGGGGCCCGGGCGCTTACACTGGTGGCACTATCGGGAATCGCTATTCTAGTTCCAATTTGCAGCCTATGGGGATTAAGCTTCGGATTAGCCTGGGATAATTGGCCCAGGGATACCTCATAGCGAGCCGCAATGTCCCACAGTGTATCTCCAGATTTTATAGTATGAACCCGGGATCGGTTATAGGGAATCTCCAAAATTTGTCCTACTGACAGTGCACAGTCTCTTTCAAGATTATTAATCATTCTCAGCATTTCCAATTCAACTTTAAACTTTCGGGATATGTCCCACAGGGTATCTCCTCTATTAACCTGATACATTTTCATTTTGCTGTCAGTGGGCACCTTCTGGGCCATACCGCAGGGTATGAAATTGCCCGGATTTAAGGCTGCCATTACCGGACCTACACTGCAAGTCAATATCAGGAGACAGATCACCAGTGAACTTATCCACCTATTGTTCACCTATTTTTCACCTCTCATTCTGCAGACTCAAAAAAAGGGTCTACTGACCCTAATTTTTCACATAAATGGAGGTTTTTATTCATTGTTATTTCTAATAGGCTTTATGAGCGTAGTCTTTCTTACCAAAGACAATGGGAGCAGCCCTGATCAGATCCTTGTTGGAATTGGTTTTTCTAATGGTATCAAGTATAATCTGCATGGTTTCCACTTGATTATAATCATTAAACATGTTGCGCAAGTTCCAGGTCAAATCCATTTCTTCCGAGGTAAAAAGCAGTTCCTCTTTTCTGGTTCCGGATCGTTTCACTTCAATGGCCGGGAAGATTCTGCGCTCAGCCAGTTTTCTATCCAGGTACAAGTCCATATTGCCGCGGCCTTTAAATTCTTCAAATATTACATCATCCATCCTGGAACCGGTCTCAACCAGGGCGGTAGCAATGATGGTAAGGCTGCCCCCTTCTTCAATATTCCGGGCTGCACCGAAAAAGCGTTTGGGTTTGTCCAGTGAAGCGGGATCGATACCTCCTGACAGGGTGCGACCACTGGGGGGAACTACCAGGTTGTGAGCTCGGGCTAATCTGGTTACGCTGTCCATGAGAATAACCACGTCTTTTTTATGCTCTACCAAGCGCTTAGCCCTTTCCAATACCATTTCCGTAACTTTGACGTGATTTTCCGGTGGCTCATCAAAGGTTGAAGCTACTACCTCGGCTTTGGTGGAACGCTGCATATCGGTAACCTCTTCCGGCCTTTCATCTACCAGCAATATAAACAGGTCGATCTCGGGATGGTTGGCACTAATGCCCTGGGCTATTTTCTGCAAAAGCATAGTCTTGCCAGCTTTGGGAGGAGCTACTATCAGGCCCCTTTGCCCTTTACCTATGGGAGATATTAAGTCGATAACCCTGGTGGATATTTCCTCACTTTTAGTTTCCAGGGTAATTCTCTGAGTGGGATATAGAGGAGTAAGGGTATCAAAATGAACCCTTTTGATAGAGTCTTCCGGTGGAAACCCATTTACTTCCTCCACCCGGAGCAGAGCAAAAAACTTTTCATTATCTTTGGGGGGTCTTACCTGTCCGGCCACTTTATCCCCGGTTTTCAGTTCAAATTTCCTTATTTGGGATGGTGATACATATATATCCTCGTGGCTGGGTAGATATCCAAAAGGCCTTAAAAAACCATATCCATCCTGCATAATCTCTAAAACCCCCTGGGCTTGCAGGAGTTGGTCCGATTTGGTCAGAACCTTGGTGATTTCAAATATCAATTCCTTTTTCCTTAGTTTGGAATAGCCAGTAAGATTGTGTTCTCGCGCTATCTGGTATAATTCCAGAATAGTCTTGTGTTCCAATTCGGATATGTTCATTTTATCCTCCTTCCACGCTAATCACTGGCTATTCAGTGCTCGAATGTTTTTGAGCATTAACGCACCATTGGCTTAGCGCTAACATACCGTTAATTTCTAGCTTTTAATATCAATTTATGTTTATTTAAAATTGAATATTGCCCAAGACATGAATTTGCTTGCTGCATCAGCGGCAGGCGCTCACTGACATGACTAACCATGTTGAGTGCTCAATAATAAGTATACCATCAATTAGAAAAAATAATCCCTAAAACTTAATCTAATCTTAATTTGATTCTTTGGTCCTTGAAAAGAGGTTTTTTATCCAAATGGTGATCTGCCGTAATATGCCTGATAGTCCCGGATAAGCTCCTCATCACCAAAGTTTCCGTAACGGCTCGACGTTGATGATATCTGACTCCTTTAAGTAAAAAGGAATCGGTTATACCAGTAGCTACAAATATTACATCCTCCGATTGGATCAATTCATCAATGGTAAACAAGCGCTTAACATCTCTAATGCCCATCTCATGGCATCGGCGAATTTCTTCTTCTGCTTCTTCTCCCTCTGGATACAAACGGGCCTGAAAATCGCCTCCCATGCACTTTAAGGCAGCAGCGGTGATAACTCCCTCCGGGGCCCCGCCAATTCCCATCAAAATATCCACCCCGGAATCCGGATAAGCTGCTGCTACTCCCGGAGATACATCCCCGTCATTAATCAATTTAATTCTGGCTCCTGCTCTCCTAACCTCTTCAATAATGTTTTCATGCCGGGGCCGATCCAAAATAACTACCGTAATTTCACTGATCAACTTATGTAAAGCTTTGGCTGCCTGATGCAAATTCTCTTTAATTGAAGCATCCAAAAACACCCGCCCTTTACATTTTCTTCCTACCGCAATCTTGTTCATGTACATATCGGGAGCATGTAATACCGTTCCTTGTGGAGCTGCAGCCAATACTGCAATGGCACCGGTACCTCCTTTCGCCACAATATTGGTGCCCTCCAATGGATCTACCGCTATGTCTACCTTAGGAGGTACCCCCATGCCTACCCGCTCTCCAATAAACAGCATAGGAGCTTCATCCATTTCTCCCTCGCCTATCACTACTACTCCATCAATGGAAACAGTATCAAACATTACCCGCATAGCGGTTACAGCGGCATCATCAGCCGCTTCTTTATCTCCTTTGCCAACCCAACGAGCAGCTGCCAGGGCTGCTGCTTCGGTGACCCGGGCAAACTCCAGAGCTAATTCTCTCTCCAAATTAAACCCTCCGTTCAGATCAAAAAACCTGCTTCCAGTCATTCATAAACCTTTCGATACCGGCCTCAGTCAGCGGGTGTTTTATCATTTGTTTGATAACACTATAGGGAATAGTGGCAATATGAGCTCCTCGTCGGGCACATTCCAGCACATGCAAAGGATGTCTGATGCTGGCCGCAATTACTTCGGTATCCAGAAGATACTGATCAAACACCGTCATAATGTCTTCCAACAGGATTAGTCCGCTATTGCCTACATCATCCACTCGACCTAAAAAGGGGCTGACAAAACTAGCTCCTGATCTAGCCGCCAATAAGGCTTGATGGGCGGAAAAAACTAAGGTAGCATTGGTAGCTATACCTAAACTACTAAAAGTATGAACAACCTTCAATCCCTTTTCGGAAAGAGGCACCTTGATTACTACCTGGGGATGGAGGGCTGCCAATTCCTGTCCTTCCTTAATCATGGTGTGGTAATCCATGCTGATTACTTCTGCGCTAATGGGTCCGTTCACAATAGCACAAATTTCCTGGATTACTTGATGATAATCCCTTCCTTCCTTAGCAATCAAGGTGGGATTAGTGGTTACACCAGACAGAAATCCCATTTCATTAATTTCCTGAATTTCCTGAATGTTAGCAGTATCAATGAAAATCTTCAATAAGCATTCTCCTTTCTTAAAGCCTCCTGGGGGCAATTATCATGCTTTTCCACTGCTGCCAAAGGCCCTAATTTTTTGGCGTATGGTTTCCACCGTTACCTCCCGGGCGGGTCCTAAAATCTGACGAGGATCTATCTCATTCGGTTTTTCCGCCATCACCTGGCGCATAGCTCCCACAAAGGCTTCGCGAATATTGGTATCGATATTCACCTTGCGCACCCCTAGCTTAATAGCTTCTTGTATGGCTGCATCCGGCACCCCGGAAGAACCATGCAGTACAATGGGGATATTTATTAAACCCTTGATTTTAGCCAGACGTTCAAAATCCAGCTGGGGTTCTCCCTGGTATTGACCATGAGCAGTGCCAATAGCTATAGCCAAGCTTTTTATGCCGGTCTGTTCCACGAAATACCTGGCTTCTTCAGGGTCAGTATACCTAGCCTCTTTTTCACTTACATGAATATCGTCCTCGGTCCCACCTATCTTGCCCAATTCGGCCTCCACCGAAACGCCTATGGGGTTGGCGATTTCCAATACTTTTCGAGTCATGGCAATATTTTGCTCCAAGGGCAGCTTGGAGCCATCATACATAACTGAAGAAAAGCCACTGCGAATGCATCTAACCACCTGCTCAAAATCGGTCCCATGATCCAGATGCAGCGCTATGGGAACCCGGCTGGACTCCGCCGCCAATTTGACCAGACCGCTCAGAAAATAAAGTCCGGCATATTTAATCGCGCCCTGACTTGCTTGCATAATTACCGGAGCCTGTTCTTTTTCGGCTGCCATCATTATGGCCTGCACTATCTCCAGGTTATTGGCATTAAAGGCTCCCACAGCATACCCATCTTTTTCCGCTCTTGCTAACAGCTCATCTACTGTAACCAGTGCCATTCATAAACACCTCTTCCACATAATTAAATGTATTTATCGGCCGGCTAAGATATTAACAATATCTTTCAAATTCATAATATCAAAGGGCTTGGTAACGCACTTCTTCACCCCAGCTTCCAAGGCATTTTTGATCACATCCATTTCTCCGTAGGCGGTCATCATTATTATGGACATATCCGGATGTTTGGAGAGAATCTGTTTGGAGGCTTCCAAGCCATTAATATTTGGCATCTTCATATCCATTAAAATAATATCTGGCTGAAATTCACCCACCTTGTTGATGGCCTCCCGCCCATCAGCCGCCGTATTTACTATCCAGTTATCCTTTTTAAACAGCTCTTCCAGAAGCCGGCGAACTCCCTTCTGGTCATCCACCACCAATATCTTCATCTGCATCACTATTCCCCCCTCGTGATCGTTTAGTATGTGATAAACCCTCTCTATCTCAGATTATATCAAATCATCAGATTTGGCAGTAATGAAGCCAAAGACAACAGAACAATCACTACCAGGAAGAACAATACTGCTCCTGGCAGAATGAACAACAGCACAGCCTGGCTGCTTGGAATCAAAAGGGCTTCCCTTATCCCTATGATTTGCAGCACCATAACCCAAATAAAAGCCAAAACTGAAATTCCGGCATTAAGACTGTTCATATTTAACCAAGTCAAAGCATACTGCAATGGAGGAGCCAGTAGACCAGGAACAAAAGCAAAGGCTAGGCAGGTCAGAAGCCCCCGGCCATTTGCTTGCTGATATAATATTTCTCCCAGCCCAGCATAAATGGCGGCAAGAGCTGTCAAGGCCACCAGAGCAAGCAATAGTCCTATGCCTAAATATACTCCTATATATCCCTGGGGTAAAGACCCCTTAATCCCTCCCTGCACATTAATGCCCAGATTAATAAGCATATTTCCCAACACTGCCACGGCAAAGGCAGTTAAAGCTAAACGCCATGGTTTGTTCTGGCTTAAATACCTTAAGGTAGCTTGAGGCTCAAAGACTATACCATAAACGATCTCTGTACTAGTCAAGCTTAAACCCTCCCCGGATAAATGTATTTAAGTCCTGGAAACCCTGAATCCAAGAGCCCGGAGCTGAAAAACTGTCCAGGTGGAACCAATTGCTTAAAAAGCCTATCCCAATATTGGCTGCCATTGAGAGGTTCTATTCGGCTGCTTAAGTCCAAGCCTGCCACTGAGCGGGCCACTTCGATAGCATCATAATAATTGCCCAAACTATCCACTAAGCCCATTTCCAATCCCATCCGTCCAGAAAAAACCCGTCCATCAGCAATTTGCAATAAGGTATCCTCTTCTATTTTACCTTGTCGCCCACGTCGAACCTGGTCTAAAAATTGTTCATAGGAGTCATCTACTATTTCTTGCAAAATTTCTCTCTCCCCTTCGGTCATATCCCGAAAGGAAGAACCTATATCCTTATGGGGGGCACTCTTGATTACCTCTTGCTCCAGTCCTACTTTTTCAAATAAACCCTCCATATTGGTTAATTCCATAATCACTCCAATGCTGCCGGTCAAGCTGCCTCCATTTGCCACTATATGGTCACTGCTGCAGGCAATCCAATAACCCCCGGAAGCACATACCTCACCCATTGATACCACTATCTTCTTACCTGCCATTCGCAACTTATCCAATTCTATGCCTATTTCCTGTGAGGCCACGGTGGTTCCGCCAGGGCTATTTATCCTCAATAGCAGCACTTTAATATCTTCTCTTTCTCGGGCCGTTTTTATCGCAGCCATAATATCATCGGCATTGTTGCCTGCTGAGGTAAGCAGATTAGCTGAGGATTCACCGCTGATAACACCGTTGATTTCAATTACTCCTATAGTATCAGGACCCATCTGAGCTGCCGGCCTGCCCTGTTGTACTTGCCATAGGGCCAGCCCGGCCATGGTCAGTAAAAACACGGCCAAGAGCAAGACCACTATCTTTTTATGCATATATTCTCCCCCCTCTAATCAATTCCGCATTGTTCGGGTCTAAATCTTCCTCCCGGATATACCTTTCTTCAAATCGGTAAAATCTTGGAATCCCCTCTCCCACCAGAGTCTTGCGCATCGGAACTTCTACCTCATCTTCCATAGATAATTGGATGTTTTCCGGGATCTCGATCAGAGCCATTTGCATAAAAACCTTGCCCCGAATTGGATAGCTTTGGCCTTGGATAAGCACCTTGCGAGTAAATCTATTCAGGCCCATATATGCCAGTATAATCTTTAATACAATTTTTAACAAATCCAAAAACCCGCTGGGTGGGTTGCCTACCTCCAGAGTCAAACCATTAATATACCCCACTGGAATTACCGCAATTTGAGCATCCTGCTGCAAGCGATAAGTTCCATAGTAACCCAGAGTGCTCCCTTTTGGATATTTTTTTAGGCTGATTATCCGACATTTAAATTTAAAGGGATCAATCAGCTGCAAACCTCCTGATACCCCAACCGGGTAATGCCCCGCCAGCAAAGTGCCTACCCTAACCGCATTCATTTGCATATGAGGATAGAGGGCCAGTACCGCACTATTGGCACAGTGTTGACAGGAAAAACGGTAGCCATGGGCCTGCAATTGTTCAATGGTCTTGACAAATAAGCTGAACTGCTCTTGGCAGCTGCGGGCAGACAAAGCATTGGCCATATGGGTGTATATACCATCCATTTGGACCAGGGGGTTTTGGCTCAAGCTTTGACAAGTTGCCAGGGCTTCTGAAAATTCCATACCAAACCGTCCCAATCCGGTCTCCATTTTTAGATGCACCTTCAGGCTCAGTCCATCTTCCTTGGATACTCGGTCTATCAATTGGGCATCATAGCCGGAAGCCACCGTAAGGGTTATTCTTTGCTGAGCCGCTTGCTTCACCTGTTCTTCCTCATTCACCGGACTGAGTAGCATTATTTCTGATCTAAGGCCCTTCTTTCTAAGCTTTAAAGCTTCCTGCAGATAGGTTACGGCAAAGAAATCTACTCCCTGACTTTCCAGAATGCTGGCGGTGCCGGATGCCCCATGCCCGTAAGCATTAGCCTTAACTACCGCCATCAGCCTGACCCCGTCCTTAATCAGGGTTTGAGTTTCCCGTAGGTTATGCACAATTGCTCTTGCATCTATCTCCACCCACTCTTGGCTTGGTTTAGCATCCACTTCTTATTCCTCCTGGCCCCTTTTTTTGGCTGACCTGCCTATGGTCTGATAGAGGGGGAGAAACTTATTCCACAGCCAATAAAAAAAGGGCGAATAGATTTGGTCCCATTCCCCTATAAATTCGGTTAACTGGCCTCCAAAACCTTTTTTAAAGCGATATAACCCGTAAAGAGGATTGCTTTCATCCAGATCTCCAGATACTCCTCTAAAATCATATAGAGAGCAACCCATTTCTTTGGCCCATTGTATCATAGCCCATTGGATAAGGTAATTGGGCATCAGGTTTCGCTTATTATTGCTGGAGGCACCGTATAGGTACCATACTTTGCTGCCGGTAAGCATAGCCAGGGTAGCAGCAATTAGCTCTCCTTCGTGTTCGGCTAAAAATATTTGGGCGAATCCATTCTCCACCAGGTAATCCCATATCCATTCAAAGTATTCATAACCTCGAATTAAAAACTGGTCACGGCGAGCGGTTTCCAGCAGAATATCATAAAAGGATTGCAAATCCCCTTTATCCCGGGCAATACGAATCTCTACCCCTCTTTTACCGGCCAGCCGCAGGTTGTACCTCCACTTGGAATGCATGTTTTCCAGTAGCTTGATTTCGCTGGGGGTGACATCCAGACGAAAGACAAAGCGGGGTTGAACTCCTTCAAAATTAAAACCGGTTTCATTTTCTTTGAAGCCGCAGTCTTCCAGAATATTTTTATAGGCATTATTATCCTTTATTATATCGGGATCAATTTTAAGAAAAATGGCTCCCTGATCCTGGGCCACTTTTTTGGCCCCTTCAAAAAGATGGCGGTTTAATACCCAGTTGTCCAGGTCCACTACTGGTCCCCGGGGGGAATAGAATATACTCTTTTTTAATCCGGGCAAACGCCAAGTCCTTTTAAGAATCAGCAAAGAAGCCTTAACTTCCCCATCTTCCTCTAAGCCCAGTGGCAATTTTTCCCAGCCCATGCCTTCTTTCACCTGTCCCCATTCCCATAATTGCAGGAAATGTCCCTGGGGATGATGAACTACAAAACTGTTATATCTATCTTTTTCTTTCTCATCTATAACCCTGGTAGTAAACATTGAGTCGCTCCTTGTCATATTATCCCTTAGTCTCACCATAAGCGAGCTACGATATCCTCTTATACTTACCCTCTTGTTTATTCAAATTCCTTATTGCCTGTCCTGGCCCCATCAGGGAAGGGTGGTTAAACTTAGATGGGGGCGAGTCTACTCCCGCCCCTGTAATTATTTATTATTTCGGTAGAATAATCCATTTTCAATTAGTCCGGCAAAGAGGGGGTGCGGTCGGTTGGGCCTAGATTTGAACTCGGGGTGAAATTGACAGGCTACAAACCAGGGGTGAGATGGCAGTTCCATGATTTCTACCAACTTGTCATCCGGTGATAGACCACTTATCATAAAACCATGTTCCTGCAGCAGGTCCCGGTAGTTGTTGTTAATCTCGTAGCGATGCCGGTGCCTTTCGTCAATCCGTTCTTGGCCATAATACTTACGGGCTAAACTCCCCGGGGCCAGTTGGCAGGGATAAGTGCCCAAACGCATAGTGCCACCTTTATTTTCCACAGCCTGCTGATCCGGCATTAAATGCACCACCGGATAGGGGGTTTCTTGGTCAAATTCTGCGCTATTGGCTCCCTCCAATCCACACACATTCCTGGCAAATTCAATCACTGCACACTGCATGCCCAGACAGATGCCTAGATAAGGTATCCCCTTCTCTCGGGCATAACGGGCGGTACTAATCTTACCTTCAATACCTCTTTCCCCGAATCCGCCCGGAACCAGTATGGCATCCAGGTTTTCTAAGATCTGTTCAGTACCGTCTTTTTCAATCTGCTCGGCATAAATCCATTCAATTTTCACATCACAATTATACTCAAACCCTGCATGTTTAAGGGCTTCAGCTATACTTAAGTAAGCATCCGGCAGTTCTACGTATTTTCCTACCAAACCTACTGTTACCTCTTTATCCTGGCAGGCTATTTTCTCCACCAATTGCTCCCAGTCCTCCAGGTTAGCCTCCTGGCATTTTAAGCCAATCCTTTTAATGACCTCTTTATCCAAGCCTTCCCGGGCCAGCATTAAGGGCACTTCATAGATGGACCCGGCGTCTTGCAATTCAATAACTGCCTCTTCTTCCACATCGCAAAATAAAGCTAGTTTTCCCTTCAATTCCGGCGATAATTCTTTTTCGGTCCGGCATACCAGTATATCGGGTTGAATTCCTATGCTTCTAAGTTCTTTCACACTGTGCTGGGTAGGTTTGGTTTTAAGTTCTCCAGCTACTCGAATGTATGGAACCAGGGTGACATGTATGTATAAAACCCGGTCTTTTCCTAAATCAAATTTCAGTTGTCTAATAGCCTCTAAAAAGGGAAGGGATTCAATATCACCTACGGTCCCTCCTATTTCGGTTATAACTACATCAGGTTGGGCCTTGTCTTCGATCAGGGTAACCCGAGACTTAATCTCGTTGGTAATGTGGGGGATAACCTGCACCGTCTGGCCCAGATAGTCTCCCCGACGTTCTTTATCTAAAACCGCTTGATAGATTCTCCCGGTAGTGCAATTGGCATACTGGCTGAGATTAACATCTACAAATCTTTCATAATGACCAACATCCAGATCAGTCTCAGCTCCATCTTCGGTTACATACACTTCCCCATGCTGGTAAGGACTCATAGTGCCCGGATCCACATTTATATAAGGATCAAACTTCTGCAGGGCTACCTTTAAGCCCCGGCTTTTTAATAATCGGCCCAGAGATGCTGCTGTAATGCCTTTGCCCAATGAGGAAACCACACCACCAGTTATGAATATATACTTTGTCACCCTAAGACCCTCGCTTTCCCTTGTAAAAACATAAACAAAATCCTCTAGAATTTTACTACTCTTATTCTTAAACGGTCAACCGGCTGCTGTAATCTAATACAATTATTTCCATGGTCTCAGGGAGATTATCCCTATTTATCTCCAGATAGGGTTGTTTAATTACCTTTTCAAACTGGCCTACAAACTCCTCAACTGGCGCTAATTCAAAACTGAGATGGGGAGTATTATAATGCATGGGAATTACTATCCTGGGTTTAATAGCTTGGACAACATCATAGGCTTCTGCTGCATTAACGGTATATACCCCTCCGACTGGAACCATCAATAGGTCTATCTCACCCAGGGCTGCACACTGCTTTGGACTTAGTATATGGCCCAAGTCCCCTAGGTGCAATAAGCTGATACCTTCAGCTTCGATTTTAAATATTATGTTTAAGCCCCTTTCCCTGCCTTCGGATTGGTCATGGTAGGTAGGAAATCCCTTTATTTTAAAGCCTGCAACATTAAACTCCCCCGCTGCCTGCACCTTGATCGGACTGCCCTTTAAGCGGTCTACCGCAGAGTGATCCCAGTGCTCATGGCTTACTGTAGCTACATCCACTTCTTCTTCCCACAGGGGATAGCCCAGCTTTTCATCAAAGGGATCGCTTATTAGCTTTTTCCCCCCACTCTCGACTAAAAGTGAAGCATGCCCCAGCCAAAATATTTGCATCATATCTAATCCTTTCCTTTAACTCTTTTGGGATCTATATACCAAAAACCATCTCCCTGGTAAAGTAGACGGTGATCCAGGTTTAACCGGGAGAAAATGGGTACTAGGGTTGCTATCTGCTGATCTCGGCCCATTCGCAGTGCAATCTCTTTTAATAAAGTTTCATAATACATCGGCTCCTGCTTCTCTAACAATATCTCTACCGCTAAATCTGCCTCAGTCTTTTTTCTGCTAACCATGATTTACTTGCCTCCTACATATACTCAGGTGAACTTACACCTAAAATCGTTAGTGCATTCTTAAGGGTGATTCCGGTAGCCTGCATCAAGAGCAATCTAGCTCCCTGCAGTCCGGTTTCTACATTGATTACTCGATGGCGATTATAAAAGCTGTGGAATAAGCCAGCCAGATCCAGTACATATCTGGCTATACGATGAGGAGCCAGGGTAGCCGCTGATACGCGTATTTCTTCAGGAAAATCAGCAATCTTCCTCAACAAGGCCAGTTCCTCCTCTTCCTGTAAAAGGCTGGTATCTATACTAGAGCGTGACGGCATAGTAATACCAGCGGCGGCAGCTTGGCGAAAAATGCTCATTATCCGGGCATGGGCATACTGAACATAGTAAACCGGGTTATCCTGGCTTTGCTCGGCGGCCAAGCGAAGATCAAAATCCAGCTGACTATCGGGACTACGCATGACAAAAAAGAAGCGAGCCGCATCTTTTCCCAATTCTTCAATGAGTTCGTCCAAGGCGATGGTGGTTCCAGTGCGCTTAGACATCCGGACCAACTCTTTCCCCCGGTATAACCTTACCAACTGCATTAATAAAACATCCAACATATCCCTTTTATAGCCTAAAGCCTCGATAGCGTCTTTCATGCGGTTAACATGGCCATGATGGTCAGCCCCCCAGACATTTATCACCCAATCAAATCCCCGCCAGTATTTATCCTGATGATAGGCAATATCGGCAGCGAAATAAGTAGGCAATCCATTAGCCCGCATAACTACATTATCTTTGTCTTCTTCCGAGCTATTCGTCTTAAACCATAAGGCACCTTCTTTTTCATAAATATAGCCCTTATCCTGCAAGCTGTTTATGGCCTGTTGAACTGCTCCTGACTCGTGTAGCTTTTTTTCACTGAACCAGACATCATATTCGACCCCAAAATCCTTTAGGGTTTGCTTGATATAAGAAACTTTTTCCTCCAGGGCAAATTCAACCATAATTTTCCTTCTTTTTCCCTTAGGCATATCAATCAAGCTTTCACCAAAATTGTGGATAATGTTTCTCACGGTCTGAATCAAATCCTGTCCTGCATATCCATTAACCGGGAATTCTACATCACGTCCAGTCAACTGCATATACCTGGCTTCTAAAGAATCCCCAAAAATCTCAATCTGGTTGCCAGCATCGTTTATATAAAATTCTCTTTCTACTTCATAGCCGGCATATTTCAAGATATTGGCCAGAGTATCACCTATAGCTCCACCTCGGGCATTTCCCATGTGTAAATTACCGGTAGGATTAGCGCTAACAAACTCTACCTGTACTTTGCACCCCTGCTCTTGGTTGTAGCCGAAACCTTCACCCATTTGCTCAACAATAAAAGGTATTTGATGCAGCCATTTGTTATTAAGAAAAATATTGATAAACCCGGGTCCAGCTATCTCAATTTTTTCTATTTCCTCCTGTTCCCCCAGGTCCATGGCATTCACAATTATTTGCGCAATCTGACGGGGAGCCATCTTGGCCTCCCGGGCCATAAGCATGGCTGCATTGCAGGCGAAATCCCCATGTCCCTTTTCCCGAGGAACCTCTATGATAAATTCCGGCAACTCTTCATACTTTATTAAACCTTCCTCTTGGGCTGATTCCAATGCTGCAAAAATTTTCTGGCTAATCAAATGCTTGATCTGTTGAATGGGATTCATTCTTTTCCTCCTCCAATTCGCTTCTTGACCTACATAATATCTATATTTTATCCCATTGTGGGAAAAACTTAAAAAGAACTGTCCTTTAAAGGCAGCTGGTTTTTCATAATTGTTATTTTAGGAGGTATCTAAATGCAACTCAATCCGGACGAAAAGTCGATTTTGGCCTATTTTTTCGAGGCAGAGCAGGCTCAAGAAGCCGCTCAAACCTTAAGAGCCATGGGTTACAGGGATCTGCAAATTGCTTCCCTATCCCCTAATTCCCGCCGTCCCCTGTCTAAGCCTGCACCATCCTATTTATCCAAGCTGGTGTTGGGCAGCCGGCGAAGCTGGAAAGATAATCCAAGTCATGGTCCCCTTAAGGCCGCCGATCCAGCGGTTAGCGGCATGTCCTCTCCTAAATCAGCCGGCGCTGAACCTACTTGCCTACTCACCCTGGTATGTAGCAAAGAGGCCAGCGAAGAGGCCCAGAAAGTTCTTAAACAGCATGGTTGCCAGCATGTGAACTGCTCGCTAATTCATTAGCGAGCAGCTTCGCTTCATAGCCCGGCTACCGTGTGGCTCAGAAAAAAATACCTCATGCCTATTATTATATCCTGCTTAAGCCTAATGTAAAAGCATTCGGGTCCAGGATCACTTGGCTTAGCTCTTAACTCTGCTTATAATGGTGTTTTAAAGCAGTTCAATTTCCTCCAGGGCTACTACTACCAGAGGATCAAGTAGCGATCCGGACCCTTTTTTGATCACTTGCAAGGCTGTAGCCGGTGATAGCCGCTCCTCTTCTGAGCATAAGTTGGTTAAGGCGTCATAGAGGTCAGCCACGGCTATAATTCTTGCTATAAGGGGAATATCCATAAGGGCTAAACCTTCTGGTCCCCCGGTGCCATTATAACGCTCATGGTGATAGCGTATACCTTCCGCTACTCGTTCCAAGCCTGTTATCCCTTCCAGCAGCCCGGCCCCCCGAGGGGCATGCTCCAGGGGATCAGATCCCTCGATCTCCATAGCTTCTAGGCCTATTTTACCAATATCATGTAATAAAGCACTATAATATAAATCCTTTCTTTCATGTTTATCCAAACCCAGCCTATCTCCCAGTAATCGGCTTATAGCTGCTACCCTTTCGCTATGCCCCGTAAAACCCGCTTGCTGATCCTCGATGGCTCTTACCAAAGTATTTATTATTTTCATATTGTGCAAGTATTCCCCTTGCTGTTCCAATAAGTTGATGATCTTGGCATGGGATTGGTCTCTTATCCCTTCAATCATTTCAATTTCCCGGCGGCTGAATGGCCCCGATTCTTTCTTGTTGAGGATAATCAACACCCCGTAAATCTCGGATTCCGAACCGATTATCACCGCTAACAGAGACTGAATAGATTCTGACCCGGGCAAATCAGCTGGAGCCTTATTCTGCTCATCCACCACCAGACTTTTTTGCTTTTCCTCCACCCACCTGCCGATAGCAAGAATATAATCAACTGTCTCCTCCCCATCAGCTTTATCCTGAAGGGGATTCCATACCGTCGCTTTTTCACAGGGAATCATTCGCAGGGCATATTTAGCGGCTATTTTATAGACTCCAGCTAGCTCCTGATTTTCCATCAGACTTCGACTGAATTCCAATTGCATTTTCTGTTCGGCTATGTATTCAATTCGTTTCTGGCTTAATGCCCCATAGTAGGTAAGCCCCAACCCACCGGTCAAAATAATAAAAGCCGCAGCCAGGGCCGGTATAAGGTCCACCGTCATCAGGGCCGTAAGCAAGGCCGTAATTATAAAGCCCATCCACAAGATATTCTTGGTCTTCATAAGAAGTCCCCCCACCTCTTTTCTTTACAAATTCTCTATAACGGATATTTTTCCTACCCCCTTTACTTATTTAATCAGATCTAAAACCCATGGATTTTTCCATGGAAGTGTATTAATCAGCTTATCAACCCCCATGATGAAGTAACCGAGCTAGTATGAAAAAGTATACCCGGCGGGGGCGGTCAAAGACCGCCCCCTACAAATATTTGGCGATTTAAAATACTAAATCGGGATAAACCATTTTCGTTGAACTGATGTCATAGGAAGCTCTCTCGTGTTGCCAACCTTGAGTATTCAGCTC
>CAZPSR010000004.1:0-26579 GCA_964589135.1 uncultured Syntrophomonas sp. | reverse complement strand
CTGAGAAAGAAAACTACATTTTCAAATTATGAAAAAAGGAGGGATAAATGTAAATTGAAAGCAACAGGGATTGTTCGACGGATTGATGATTTAGGCAGGGTTGTTATCCCCAAGGAAATACGGAGGACACTGCGTATACGCGAAGGAGACCCGCTGGAAATTTTTGTTGACCGGGAAGGTGAAGTTATATTAAAAAAATATTCCCCCATAGGAGAACTGGGGGATTTTGCTAAAGAATATGCGGATTCACTGCATGAAACTATAGGCCATATTTCTATGATTGCTGACAGAGATGTAATTATTGCACTCTCGGGGGCGAATAAACGTGAATTTTTGGGCAAAAGTATCGGCAAAGCAGTTGAAAGAGCTCTGGAAGAGCGGAACACTCTGGTCATGAATGACTTGGAATCTCCAGACGATGAAAACCTGCATGTGATACAAAATGATGATCGGGAATATACCCTGAAATCCCAGGTTATTGCCCCTATTATAACTCAGGGAGATCCTATTGGAGCAGTAATTCTGGTTAGCAAGGAACCCGGTGTTAAACTGGGAGATATGGAGATAAAACTGGCGGAAACTGCGGCCGGATTTCTGGCCAAGCAAATGGAACAATAGTAGTTACTGATAAAGAAGCGGTCTTATTTTATAAGATCGCTTCTTTATTATGAAAATTTATTAGTACAGAAAGAGCAAAAGTAATACAATGTATATTGATACCATAATAGATGCTAAGCTAAGTCAGTACCAGGATAGATAATCCTATTTACCATGGGGAGGAAAAGTATGGATAAAAGGCAGAGCTTTCTCCAAGGAGCCGTTATTTTAAGCGTCGCGGGAGCTCTCAGCAAGATTTTGGGGGCTATATATCGTATACCACTAGCCAGACTATTGGGTGCAGAAGGTATGGGACTATACCAGATGGCTTATCCCATTTATACTACCATATTGGCTCTGGCTACTGCAGGGGTGCCGGTAGCCATTTCGGTTTTGGTATCCAGAAAGGAAACGGCTGGATTAAGCGGAGACAGTCGTAAAATATTTAGAGTATCACTTATAATACTTTTTGTTTTTGGTCTTATATTAACTTTGCTGGTAATGCAATCAGCCGGATTTATTGCGGAAAACATATTAAAGGACCCCCGGGCTTATTACCCTATCCTGGCAGTAGCTCCAGCCATCTTGTTATCGGGTCTGATGTCAGTATTCCGGGGTTATTTTCAAGGGCATCAATCAATGGTACCAACGGCTGTTTCCCAGGTAGTTGAACAGCTGTTTCGAGTTACTGCAGTATTGCTCTTGGCTTTTTATTTTTTCCCCCGGGGATTGGCTTATTCAGCTGCTGGAGCTACCTTTGGGGCAGTAGTGGGAGGAGTAGCGGGCCTGCTGGTTTTGATTTTGTTTTACTTGCGCTTTCCCTCCCATCGCCATTCATCAGGTTCCCTGCTGTACAGTGGCACCTCTTCAATCCAACTGGCTCGAGAAATGGTGACCCTGGCCATACCAGTTTCTTTCGGAGCGGTAGTCTTGCCACTGGTGCAGATGCTGGATGCAGTTATTGTTCCGGGAAGACTGATGGCCATCCACTATACTACTTCCCAGGCCACTGCTTTATATGGCCAATTATCGGGTATGGCGGCGGTGTTAATTAGCTTGCCCACCATATTCACTATAGCTATTGCTACCAGCCTGGTTCCTGCCGTATCGGAGGCTTTGGCCCGGCAGGATAAGGATCTGTTAAAAGATAGAATTAATTATGGAATTCGAGCTGGCATGATAATATCCTTGCCTTGTGCGGCCGGCTTATATACCCTGGCCTTTCCCATCTGTGATCTGCTATATGCAACTCCGGAAGCTGGAATACCTTTAGAGCCCCTGGCCTTCTCCTGTATTGTTTTGGCTGCCTTTCAGCTTTCCAGCGCTGGTTTGCAGGGCATGGGCCGACCGGAGATTGCTATGCGCAATTTAGTCATTACCGGTATTCTTAAAGTGATTTTGAACTACACCTTGACCAGTGTACCTCACCTGAACATACAAGGTGCAGCTATAGGCACAGTCACTGCATTTCTGGTGGGGTCCCTGCTGAACCTGATTTATTTGCAGAGGATTGCCGGTATCCAATATGAAATCAAGCGACTGGTGAAACTATCCTTTATTACCCTGATAATGGGCATAGGGGTCAAGCTGATATTTGCTGCTCTGGTAGGGGCTGATATAAACTCTCACATCTCCACGCTCTTGGCTATAAGCGCAGGGGTGGGGATATATGGGATATTGCTTTTGTTATTCAAAGAGTTTGATTTGACTATGATACAGAGGATGAGGAAAGCATAAGGTCAGCCCTGACCAGCCTTAAGAAAGGAGTTAAAATTATGGATAGTAATGCAGAAATAAACCGGCTACTGGATATTATGGACCAACTGCTCAGTCCTCAGGGCTGTCCCTGGGATAGGGAGCAAAGCCATGAATCCCTGGGGCGGTATTTAATTGAGGAGAGTTATGAGGTAATCGAAGCTATCAAACAGCAATCTATGGAAGATCTGCGGGAAGAGCTGGGAGATGTCTTGTTGCAGGTAGTTTTTCATGCTGCCCTGGCTAAGGGATCTGGGCATTTTGATTTTGCTCAGGTAGTAAAGACGGTGGCGGATAAGATGGTCCAGAGGCATCCCCATGTATTTGCCAATATGCATCTGGATTCCAGTGAAGAGGTTATGACCCATTGGGAGAGTTTTAAGCGTAAAGAGGGCAAAAAAGCGGTGTTGGCTGGGATACCCTCTATGTTACCCGCCTTGATGAGAGCTGAAAAGATTCAAGAAAAGGCTGCTCGGGTGGGTTTTGACTGGCCTTCGGCCCTAGGGGCTATGGACAAGCTGAAGGAAGAAATAAAAGAGCTGGAGGAAGCCTCCTCTGATCA
This sequence comes from uncultured Syntrophomonas sp., assembly GCA_964589135.1. Lineage (GTDB taxonomy): Bacteria > Bacillota > Syntrophomonadia > Syntrophomonadales > Syntrophomonadaceae > JAAYJK01. The sequence continues at coordinate 23,665 of CAZPSR010000004.1, read as the reverse complement.
GGAGCGGCAAGAAGAAATGGGGGATGTTCTGTTTGCGGCAGTTAATGTAGCCCGCTTATATGGCATAAATCCGGAAAGAGCCTTGCAAGATTCTAACCAGAAATTTATCCGACGCTTTAATTATATAGAAGACCAGACTCTCCAGGCCGGAGGGCAACTGGAGCAATTAGGGCTAAAGGCCATGGATAGTCTGTGGGAGGAAGCCAAAACCAAAGGTTTATAGGAACCTCAGGACCTGGACCGCAATAAATTGTTGGCTTAAAGCAGGATAATTCAGGATAACAGCGAATAGCGATATTATAAAAGCGAAGGAGGGATAATTCTTGAACAAAACCGACTTAATTAGTGAAGTAGCAGCCAGGACAGGGATGACCAAAAAAGATATTGAAAAAGTTGTTAATGCGTTCTTTTCAACCATAGAAGGGACTCTCAAATCTGGAGATAAAGTTCAGTTAATCGGATTTGGAACCTTTGAAGTGAGAGATAGACAGGCCAGAAAAGGACGAAATCCACAAACAGGGGAAGAAATAAGTATTCCTGCCGCCAGAGTCCCCGCTTTTAAAGCGGGTAAAGCTTTAAAAGATGCAGTAGATTAAGATGAGATTGGACAAATTCCTTAAAGTGTCGAGAATTATTAAACGAAGAACGGTGGCTAAAGATTTCGCAGAAAACGAGAGAGTAATGGTAAATAATCGAGTAGCCAAGCCTTCGACCTTGCTTAAAAAAGGGGATGTCATAAGTATAAGTATAGGACAGCGCCAAACAGTTATTGAAGTGCTTGAGATTAGAAACAATGTTAAAGCCAACGAAGCGAAAAATCTCTATCGAGTCCTGGAACAATAATTCTGCTCTTAGCTCAATGGTAAATTTAAAGTCAACCAACCCGTTTAAGGCCCTAAAGCCTTAAACGGGTTTTGGATTTATTAGGGGAACATTTCTTTAGTCATAAATAAACCCCTGTTAAGCATATTTTTAATTGAGAGTTCTGCATAATTCAAGAATTCACTTTGTCATCTAAAAGGCAGGGAAGAGTCGGGGACCACAATGTGCTAACAGTATTATTACTGCTTTTTCGTTGCCTTAAGGATGAGATGGCAGAAATACTTGGCTAATAATACGAAGCAGTCAATTATGCAAAATCCTCAATTAACCAGTCTTACCGTAGGTAAATAATACTAGCCTAAAAAAGCGAGTGGAGGAGATAAGATGTCCGAACATTCTTTGTTGTTGCTAGATCGCAGGACCATGGAGATATCAGGAGTGGAAAACGTAAACACTTTCGATGAAGAAGAGATAATCCTGGAAACAGTTATGGGTTATCTATATGTGCAGGGAGAACAGCTGCATGTAAGTATGTTGAACCTGGAGCAGGGCAAAGTGGTAGTAGAGGGCAGCATTATAAATATTCAATACAAAAAAGAAGGCAAAGACATAAAGACCCGAGGCAAAAACATTCTATCCCGCCTACTGAAGTAATAGACCACCCAAAACACCACCCAAAACCTAAAGGCCAGCAATAATAAGGCTGTCCTGAGCTGGAAGTTGATATTAAGGGTAGAACGAGTTGAGGGTTAAGGAGGAAAATATTGTCCGGCATATGGTTTCAATTGGAAGCCTTCTTTTTTACTATGATTCTGGGTTTATGCAGTGCCTTTATACTCCACTATTATCAAACCCTGATCAGGAAGGCTAAAACCACCAAAGTGTTTTTATACTTACTTGATCTATTGTTTTGGGTAATGATGGTTATTGTGGTATTTTTAGGAATGCTATATATCAACCAGGGTGAAATGCGCAGCTATGTGCTGATAGCATTGATAGTGGGCGGAATTGTCTACTTCCGGGTTTTGTCTCGGCATGGTGCGGCCATTGTATCCCCTTTGGCGAATAGTACATTAGCCGGCCTTAAGCTGCTTAGCAAAGGCTTTTACTACTTTCCGCGAGATATATTTCATCGTATAAAAAGCATGGTAATTATCCCAGGCCTGAAAAACCATGAAGAAGATGAAGAAAAGTAGAGAAAATAATTAAGCTTATTTAAAGGGTTTTCCAATACCTTTGTAGAACAATTATGTACTGAATTTATCCACAATTTATCCATAAGCTGTAGATAAACATTTGGCAAGGCAATATTTCAGCTGCTCATGCGGGTTCAGGGAAACCCAAATGGTCATTCTCAGCGGAGGGAAGAATCGGCTTCCCCTCGGGGAATTACCATCTGCTACTTAATAGCACTTTAAGGGAAGTTCGGCATTTCCTTAAGTGACCTGGCTGAAATACTAGCTTAATAATATTGAAAAAAATACTTATGCAAAACCTTCAGATAAAAACTTGCATATAATGAATGAGTAATATGAAACTAGAAATACGCGGGGCAGAAAAATTGAGTTTTCGGGAAAAACAGGCCGTAGTCTTGAAAGAGTCCGGGTTTAGCAATAATGACATTGCAGTTAAGCTAAATTTAAGTCCCAGTACGGTGGCAACTCTGCTTAACCGGGCCCGGTCCAAAGGATATGAGGTAGTTATTGTTTTGCCCGGAAGCATACTGGGTCTAAGGGCGGGTGAGGACGAGGAAGATGAATAAAGAGCAGGGGAAAAGACCTTTTATAACAGTACTAATTACAGCGGTACTGGGCATTTGTTTATTGATAACTATTGTGCCCAGGGCCAAATGTGTATATGACTTAAGCCAGCGCAAGAGCGGATTGGAAGCCCAAAAGGACAGTTTGACCCAGGAGAATGCCCGGCTGGAGAAAGCCATGCAAGAAGCCAATTCTCCCCAGAACATAGAAAAGATCGCCCGGGAACAACTGGGAATGGTGAAAAAAGGGGAGACAATTATGGTTCCTGTCCTATCGGAATAAATGGAATGCCCTGGATAATGTTCGTGATAAATATTGACTAAGGCTCTTCCATCTAATACAATGAACCTATCAGATAAGAGGAGGACTATCATTTTCATGCCTACAGAACAAGCGAATATTGTGCCGGGTGTAATCATTGAAGGAAAAGTACAGGGCATAACTAATTTTGGAGCATTTATTGAATTGGCCGGAGGAATAGTGGGACTCGTTCATATCTCGGAGATTGCCGACACTTATGTGAAAGATGTTAGAGACTTTATTCAGGTAGGAGATCAGGTCAAGGTAAAAGTATTAAATGTTTCAGGAAATAAAATTGCTTTATCCATCAAACAAGCGACGATGTCCTCCAAAGCTGTTGAAGTTAAACCCGAACGAATTAGGCGGCCTAATCCTAATCCTGGTCGGCGCAATATTTACGGACAGGATCAGAGGTCTAAGAATGAACCATTAAGTCTGGATGATAAGATCAGCAAGTTTTTAAAAGAGAGCGATGAACGTATGCAGCCCATAAAGAATCGCCTGGAACAAAAAAAGAGAAGGAACAACCCATCCTAGATCAACTAGGTAAGGATTATTTTAAGTAGTAAAGAGCACTTCCTGGAAGTGCTCTTTTGTGTTAGCCATAATAGGGGCCAAAGTTATTGGATCACTTAATTGAGAATGATAAAGAAATAACAGGAGGAAGTGGGATTGAAATATGCCGCAGTGGATTTTGGAACTAATTCCTGTCGCTTATTGATTGCCGAGATAGATGATAGGCAACGCTTGATTCCCTTATATCGGGGCTTAAAACAAAGCAGATTGGGCCAGGGTTTAACTCACAGCGGGCAGATCAGTACGGAAGCGGTAAAAAGAACCCTGCATTTTTTAAGGGAATATATTGATATCATCCAAAAATTTGAAGTACGGGCCTGCAGAGGGGTAGCCACCAGTGCAGTGAGAGAGGCCCAGAACCGGGACTATTTTATGGCCTCCATGACCCGGTATTTTCCCGGTCTTATAGATATTGTTGATGGAGAGGAAGAAGCCAGCTTAACCTATAAGGGAGTAAAGCATGGCTTAGGCCTGGGAAGATATCCAGTAGTGGTGGACCCTGGTGGTGGCAGTACAGAAATTATTTTCCAGGGTGATAATGGAGTATACATTAAATCTTGGCCCCTGGGTGCGGTTCGAGCCAGCGAAAGCAACCTGAGCCGAAGAGCCATGCTCCACTTGCTGCAAGATGGCCTGGGGGATATTAAATTCCTTCAGGGCCACCCACTGGTATTGGTAGGAGGAACGGCCACCAGCCTGGCAGCTATGAAATTGGCCCTGGCAGAGTATAAGCCTGAATTAATTCATGGCCAAGTTCTTAAGTTTACGGAAGTTCAAGAATTATCCCGCGGCTTATTCTCTGCTGATTTGGAGCAGAGAAAAAAAATTCCCGGGGTGCAGCCGGAAAGGGCGGATATTCTGCCCCAGGGCTCCCGGATTATTGAACTGATAATGTCCATCCTAGGGGCCAGGGAGATGATAGTAAGCGAAAGCGATTTACTTGAAGGGATAATCTGGGATTTGCACCAAGAAGACCATTAACCGGCGGAAGACTCAGGTTACGGAACGTCGACAGCTATTCTGCTTAAAGGCTTGGGATGGTGTTGAAGTAAGCCAGATACTGTATGTCTAAACTGCATTTTGCCTGAATTTTGTATAAACTAATCAGGCCCCCCCACCATTAATGACAAAATTTACCAACTAATCCTGATATAATTTATTGACAAGTAATTGGAGACGGGGGGTTGGAAAACATGGAACCAATTGAAGTTTATCCTTTTCAGAGAATAAAAGAAACTCCAGGAAGAAGATGGATGGCAAAGAAAGATCAGCTGTTGAAGCTGCTCAAAAGAGCTGTCTTAAGGCGATTTCCCCATGGGATTGATTTGAGTCAGGCCGGCAGCAGCTTGTTGCGGTTGGAAGTATTTATTTTGTGCCTCATGTCTTTTATTATGGCTCAGGCTCTTTTGCTGGGTGAACTCCTGCCCTTTATGTTTGCTTTTTTAGCTGCCTTTAGCCGAAGACAGCCGGTAGCAGGACTGGCCATGGGTGTGGCCGCCAGCATCGGTCTGATCAATGGATCAGCTAATATTGGCTTGCTAGGAAACATAAGCAGCATATTACTGCTAATCAGCATTATTAATTATAGTAAACTGCCTACTGACAAATACTGGTGGGGAATTCCCTTCATCTGTACTGCTACCATATTTCTGGTCAAAAGCCTTTTTCAGATCAAGGTAGGGATGACTTTCTATGGTGAAATGGTCATCATTTTTGAATCCTTGTTGGCAGGAATATTGAGTTTTGTGTTCATAGTAGCCAGCGATACTCTAAAAAAGAAGAAAAAGATAAATTTCTTTGCCTTTGAGGATGTAGCAGCATTCTTAATCCTGGGTATTGGCGTAGTTATAGGTTTGGATGGATTCCTATTGGCTGGATTAAGTATAAGTTCCATCCTATGCCGTTTGGGTATTCTGACTGCGGCTTGGTTTTGGGGAGCTGGACAGGCTACTATGGTGGGAGTCATGGTAGGATTGATACCATCTATAAGCTCCAGTATACTTAGCTTGGCTTTGGGATTTTATACGGTTTCTGCGGTATTGGCCGGGCTGTTTAGGAATTTGGGTCGCCTGGGGATAGTTATCGGCTTCATGCTAGGGACCATGGGAGTATCCCTCTTTGTTCCTGAGACCCAGCAAACAGTCTTAGGCATATGGGAGACAGCGGTTGCCTGCATGATCTTCTTGGCCTTGCCGGAATCTATTAATCAGACCATTAAAAAAATTCCGGCTCTTTCCTTGATGGCCAATGGTGATAACAAAATACCTCAAACTGCTGAGTGTCTTCGTGATGAGGCTCTGGTCCGGCTAAGGGGGTTTGCCCGAGTTTTTAATGAAATTGCCAGCACCCTGGACCGTACTGAGCCTCCCAGTGGCTTAAAAAAAGAAGAAGCTTGTCTGAATTACCTCTATTCAGAGATATCCAGCACCATTTGCAGTCAGTGCCTGCACTACCAAAAATGCTGGGATAAATACTGTTATAGAACCTCCAGAGAATTGTTAGATTTATTTGCTATTGCCGAGGATAATAAGGGGACCCTGGCCTACGAGAAGTGTCCTTCGGAGTTCCGCCGGGGCTGTCTTTACAGCCGAGACATAGTAAATTTAATCAATTATTTGTATGCCAATCTGCGCCTTAACCGATACTGGAAAGAAAGATTGGATCTGTCCTGTGACATGATCTCCCGCCAGGTCCAGGGAATAAGCCGGGTTTTGGAAAATCTGGCCAATGATTACGAGGATAAGACCGTCGTTGATTATGCCTTAAAAGATAAAATCAAGAAGAACATGAAAAAAATGGGCTATAAGCTAATGGAAGTCACTCCGGTGAGGAGTGCCAATGAGCAATTATACATAAAGATAATTATGGGTTCTTGTGCCGATGGGGAGTACTGCAGCAGTCAAATAGCCCCAGCAGTGTCTGCGGTGTTGGGAGAGAAATTCGAGGTCACTGAGCAGAGCTGCCCCTGTTTAATGGGTAAAGGTAATTGCGAATTTAGGCTGAACCGAGCCTGTACTTACCGGGTACGGACTGGGGTGGCTCAGGTTGGCAAAGAAAAGGTATGTGGGGACAGTTACACTCTGGCCACCCTCCATGATTGCCGGGAATTAATTGCTTTGAGTGATGGCATGGGGGTAGGGGACGAAGCTTGCAGTCAAAGCCGTTCGGCTATCCGCATGCTGGAAAGCCTGTTGGAAGCTGGTTTTGACAAGTCAGTAGCACTGGATACGATCAACTCCACCTTGCTGATTAAGTCCACCCGGGAAGACTTTGCCACCCTGGATATTGCCATGATTGATCTTTATACTGCTGAAGTGGACTTTATTAAAACCGGCAGTGTTCCTTCGTTCTTAAAAAGGGGGGGACAGGTAGAGCTTATTAGTGCCAGTTCCCTGCCGGTAGGAATAGTGGAGACCATGCATGTATATAGTGACCATCGGCGGCTATTGGCCCGAGATCTGCTGGTAATGATAAGTGACGGGGTGCTGGATTTTACCAGCAATAAGGATGAAGACAATACCTTATGGATTAAGGAATTATTAAAGCTGGCCGATAGCCGCAATCCACAAGACATTGCGGCGATGATAATTAACCGAGCCTTGAGCAGGTGCAAAGGAAAACCCTCCGATGACATGACCGTAATCTGTGCTTATCTGGATTTGAATTTGCCTGATTAGCTTTAAGGAGTTGATCCCTTTTTAGCCCTGCTCAGGTTGACAAATGGGATTAAGAATATTTATATAAAGAATAGAGTTAATCAAATTGGAGAATAAATTGCTATGGTTCGGCTTAAGGTTAAGAGTTTTATCAATAAATACGGACTTTGCGGTCCAGGATCAACAGTGATTGTAGCTGTATCTGGGGGACCAGATTCAATAGCCTTGCTGCATATTCTGAAAGAACTGGCAGATGAGCTTAAGCTTCAGCTATTAGCCGCTCATGTAAATCATAAATTAAGGCCTCAGGCTGATGCAGAGGAAGCCTTTGTGCGAGAGTTATGTTCAGAATGGGGGATTACCGTATACTGCCACCAGGTGGAGGTGGAAAAAAAGGCCCTGGCTAATAGAAAGGGGATAGAAGAAACGGCCCGGGAATGTCGTTATGAATTTTTTGAGCTATTACAAGAACAAGTAGGGGCCGATTATGTAGCTACCGCCCATCATCGGAATGACCAGGCGGAGACTATATTAATGCATATAATACGGGGAAGTGGGATCAAGGGTTTAAGAGGAATGCTGCCAGTCAGTGACTATTTAATCCGACCTTTGCTATGCCTGGATCGGAATGAGATTGAGGCTTACCTGCAAGTGGAAGATTTATCATTTTGCACAGATCTGAGCAATTATGATCCCAGATTTTTACGCAACCGGGTAAGGCAGGAATTGATACCCCTCTTGGAAGAAAACTTTAATCCCCGTATCATCGAACGCTTGGATACTTTGGGACAAATAGCCCGGGAAGAACATGAGGCTATGAGCCTGGAAACTGCCAAGTTATTACCTGGACTAGTGCTTAGCAGAGAGGATAAACAGGTGGTTCTCGACAACCAGCTTTTAATCTCCCTTCATCCGGCTTTTCAGCGCCGCCTATCTTTGCTGGTATTGACTTGGCTAAGAGGAGAAGCGGGTTGGAGTGCTCGGGATCTCTCTTTAATATTGGACTTGGCGGGCAAGTCCGGCTCTGCCAAAAGAATTAAACTGGGGCAGGGCATTTGGGTACAGAAGGTTTATGATAAATTAATTATTGGAGAAAAACCCAAGGAAGAGCAGGGTTTCGTTTATCCTTTAGTAATACCGGGAAGGATTTTAATAAGAGAGACCGGGGAATCCTTCAGCTTTGAGTTAATGAGACCCAGGACCCTTTATAAGGGTGGAGGCTTTAAGATGCACCTGGATTATGATGCTTTGCCCCAGGAAGCTCTTTGCTGGCGCACCCGCCAGGAGGGAGATAGAATTACTTTGCCCAGCTTGGGCAGTAAAAAGATCAAAAAATATTTTATTGATAAAAAAATCCCCTATTCTCAAAGGAATTCTATACCTTTGCTGGCCAGAGGGCAGGAAGTCTATGCCGTATGGGGCCACGATATTTCCGCTCAGGCTTTAATTAAAGATGATACGGCAAACATATTGGTTATAAGAAAGGAGCTGGATGCTCACACTAAATAGACCAAGTAAAAACCATACTAAGGGTGTTTAATTGAAAAGGAGCCCCGTTTATGCTACAATATGACGGATATTTGCATTATTCCAAAGGGGAGGAAAAAATTTGGATAGGGCCCTTAAAAATATAGCCATATATGTGCTTATCGTTATGATAGCTGTATTTGCGCTCAAGTTAACTTCATCTCCCGTTGATGAGGCCAAGACCTTGTCTGAGCCTGAGTTCTATACTAAAGTATCCCAGGGGCAGATAGCCAAGACAGTAGTAGAAGTGGATGAACTGGTCTACAATATCAGCGGCAAACTAGCTGATGGCAGCAGCTATATGGCTACGGTATCCAAGGAGGACGATATTATTAAGCTGCTGAGGGAGAAGAAGGTTGATTTTACTACTCAGCCGGTTCCACCACCCTCAATTTGGATGACCCTTTTAGGCACCTTGCTGCCTATCATTTTACTTATTGCCTTCCTGATGTTTATCATGAACCAAACCCAGGGAGGGGGAAACAAGGTCATGCAGTTCGGCAAAAGCCGGGCTCGTTTAATGACCGGAGAAGAGGTTAAGATTACCTTTGCTGATGTGGCTGGAGCCGAAGAAGCCAAAGAAGAAATGAATGAAGTAGTTGAATTTCTTAAGAACCCCGGAAAATTCACTGACATTGGAGCCAAAATACCTAAAGGGGTATTGCTGTATGGTGCTCCAGGTACCGGAAAAACCCTGATGGCCAAAGCCGTAGCCGGAGAAGCAGCGGTACCTTTCTTCTCCATTAGTGGTTCGGATTTTGTGGAAATGTTTGTGGGGGTAGGTGCAGCCCGAGTCCGGGATTTGTTTGAACAGGCCAAAAAAAATGCCCCTTGCATAGTCTTTATTGATGAAATAGATGCCGTTGGCCGCCAGCGGGGAGCTGGACTGGGAGGCGGGCATGATGAAAGAGAACAGACTTTGAACCAGCTCCTGGTAGAAATGGACGGCTTCAGTACCAATGAAGGCATTATCGTTATGGCTGCTACCAACCGGCCGGACATATTGGATCCGGCTTTACTCAGGCCGGGACGTTTTGACCGTCATATATTAATTGACAAACCGGATGTTAAAGGGAGAGAAGCTATTCTAAAGGTGCATATTAAAGACAAGCCGGTAAATGAAGCGGTGGATTTGGAGATTTTGGCCAAGCGCACGCCTGGCTTTACCGGAGCCGATTTAGCCAATATGGTTAATGAAGCAGCTCTATTGGCAGCTCGTCGGAATAAGAAGCAAATATTCATGGATGAATTGGAAGAATCCATTGAAAGGGTAATTGCTGGACCGGAAAAGAAAACCCGAGTCATTTCCGATAAGGAGAAGCGTCTGGTAGCTTTCCACGAAGCTGGCCATGCGGTAGTTAGCTATATGCTGCCCAATACCGATAAATTGCATAAGATATCCATTATCCCCCGAGGCCGGGCTGGAGGTTATACCTTGCTCTTGCCTGAAGAAGACCGGAATTATATTACCAAGTCTCATCTGCTGCATGAGGTTACCACCCTTTTGGGGGGAAGAGTGGCGGAAGCTCTGGTTCTAAACGATATTAGCACCGGGGCCCAGAATGACCTGGAGCGGGCCAGTGGTATAGTGCGTAAGATGATTATGGAGTTTGGTATGTCAGACGAACTGGGGCCCCTTACCTTTGGTCATAAAAGTGAAGAAGTATTTCTGGGCCGGGATTTTGCCCGGGACCGGGACTATTCAGATGCCATAGCTTATGCCATAGACAAGGAAGCCAGCAAATATATAAACGATGCTTATCAAAAAGCGGAAGGGATTTTAACTGAGCAAATGACTAAGCTTCATCAGGTGGCAGAATTCCTGATGGAGCATGAGACTATGGAAGCCCAAGATTTTCTTTATATCATGGAAGGGGAAGCAGCTGAAGAGGACACTCAGGCTGATACCGAGCCAGCAGATCCCTCCCAATAAGAAAACAACTAAAGAGCAGGAGGAGTAGTAGTAGTAATATGGAACAGACTTTTGTAATGATTAAGCCCGATGGAGTACAGAGATCACTAATTGGAGAAATAGTCAGCCGCATTGAAAGCAAGGGTTTTCGACTTAGAGCTATGAAGTTGATAAGGATTACTCCGGAACTGGCTCGTTCCCACTACGCAGAGCATGAAGGCAAAGGCTTTTTTGATGAATTGCTGGCTTTTATTACCTCTGGACCGGTAGTGGCCATGGTATGGGAAGGGGAGGGAGTAATCGCCAGTATGCGTCTGCTAATGGGGCAAACCGATCCGGCCCAAGCTGCTCCGGGAACCATTCGCGGAGACCTGGCGGTTAAGGTGGATCAGAATATCATCCACGGTTCTGATTCTCCTGCAGCAGCCCAAAGAGAGATTGGACTCTTTTTCTCTCCCGCCGAAATAGTAGACTACCAACGCATTATAGACCACTGGATATTTTAGAACTGGTACCCGGGATTATTCCCGGGTTTTTTATCGGTAAATTATACCAAAAAACTGGATTGCTTATTTTGGCAAGTAAAGGACGCAAAGCCATACTTTTATGGAAAATCGTTTAGTCTGATTACCTACTCTTAGCATGGGCGTTTGAATGGGTAAGCAAATAATACTATTATCTTCTCTTGATATGATGCAGTAAAATAATACAGTGTTGTTTTTCCATGCATTTTATTCCGTATATTTGTTTTAAATGGAGGATCTAAAACCCTACATATCAAATACTATTATTGACAGGCAATTGGCACATAATTTGCTGTATAGTATTACATGTTAATTGATTTTTGCAGATTAAACTAGAAAAGATGTTCTATGGTCCCCTGGGCAGGATACACTTTTGATGTCAATACTGGTTTTTTAGCTGTGTGTTTTATCATGGGCTTTTCAGCCACTTTATCTGCTCAGAAAGTTGAGTTTATAACTACTAAAAAATGGAGGAAATACATGCAGGGGCATCATTCAGTATATATTGCCAACCAGCGGGAAGCCATAAACTTTCTGCAGGAAATAGGCTGTGATCCGGGCAGTTTTTCTTATATGGCCCCCAAAGCCATACATCGCTGTGTAAAGTTAAAAAATATCGGCTCGGTGGCGGCAAATATCATTAAACAGGAGATGCTGTCCCGGGGTGGGGAAGCGGCTATTGCCCGTGCCGCCATTAATGGTCAGAGTGGTACCGATGTCTTATTAATGGGCACTTTGCGGCAGTATGAATTGCTGATAGACAAGCTGAAAAAACAGCCCCTGGGTCTAAAGCCTCTGGCAGTAGAACTGGAGGCTATTATAGCTAACCTGGATAGGCCACATCCCTCCATGCAGCTGGCTGATGGCCGGAAACTGGAGCTAGGGGGCAGGACCCTTATAATGGGTATTTTGAATATAACTCCGGATTCCTTTTGGGATGGGGGAAAATATCGGGATCGGGACTTAGCCCTGGCTCAAGGAGTCAGGATGGTGGAACAGGGAGCAGATATAATAGATATTGGGGGAGCATCATCTCGCCCCGGCTCTCATATGGCAGATGAAGAGGAAGAATTAAAGCGAGTGCTGTCAGTAGTCAAGAGCCTGGCTGATCAAGGGATTATTATATCAATAGACACCTGTCGGGCCAGAGTGGCACAGGCCGCCCTGGACCAGGGAGCTCATATTATAAATGACATTGGAGCCCTGAAGTTGGATGAGGCCATGCTGCCCCTGCTAAGTAGCTATCAAGTTCCCGTAATCTTAATGCATAACAGACTGCAGCTTAATCAGGGACAGGCTTATGAAGACCTGATCGCCGATATAGTTGCTGAAATTAGGGAGTCAGCCGAAAGTCTGAAGGATTCCGGTTTAGATCCCAGCAAAATAATGATCGACCCCGGAGTAGGCTTTGGCAAAAGCGTCAGCCAGAATCTTATGATAATAAAACAATTAACTGCCTTTAAGGGTTTGGGCTACCCGGTGGTTATAGGCCTTTCCCGCAAATCATTTATCGGCCAGATTCTTAATCAAGAGGTGGAGGATCGGCTGGAGGGCAGCCTAGGTTTAATGGCGGCCAGTATTATGAAGGGAGCCGATATCATTCGGGTACATGATGTAAAAGAGAGTAAAAGGCTTGCCCAAATAGTAGATCAGGTGGTACGCTAAAAATGGATCAGATAATAGCCAGAAAAATAACGGCTTATGGACAGCATGGAGTACTTCAGATTGAAAAAAGCCGGGCTCAGCGATTTGAAGTGGATCTGATTATTCATAAAGACCTGGCTTTGGCCGCTAAAAACGATGAACTGGAATACAGCGTGGATTATTCTCAAATATTCTACCGGGTAAGGGAAATAATTGAGAATAGATCCTTTAATTTGATCGAAACCCTGGCTTCCCATATTGCTGATATGATATTAAGGGAATACCCGGTAGAGAAGGTTGAGGTAACAGTTTACAAACCTGAGGCCCCGGTTGAAGGAGAATTCGAATATTTTGCGGTTAAAATAGAACGCAGTCGAAAATAAAAACTTTACAAGTTTAATATATGATATTAAGATACACTAAACGCAACTTTTTCTCCATGAGCCTGGTTTTAAGTTGAAATAAAAGGCTAAAAGGATAATAAAGTGACAGCAAAAGAAGCATATATTGCTCTGGGTTCCAATATGGGAAACCGAGGGGACCATCTAAACTTTGCCCTTGAGCTGATTGAAGCCAGCCGCCATATTGGATTGAAATCAGTATCTTCCAGGTATTTAAGCGAACCTTGGGGAAAGAAAAACCAGGCTGATTTTATTAACCAGGTGATCGGGATAGAAACTGATTTAAGCCCCCGCGAGCTATTAGCACACTTGCAGGAAATAGAAATAAAAATGGGCCGCCAGCCTTCAGAGAAGTGGGGCCCTCGGATTATAGATCTTGATATTATACTGTACGGAAATGAGATAGTGGGAGAAACAGATCTGATTATCCCTCATCCGTACGCGCAGCAACGGTTGTTTGTCTTAATTCCCTTGCAGGAAATCAATCCCGAGATTGTTTTTCCCGATAGTGGAATGAGCATCAGGGAGGTGTTGATTAGAGTTTTAGGGCGAGAAGAAAAACAAACAATAAAGAGGATAGACTAAAGAGTCTCCCGCCATTCTGGAGATTCGCTTGTATCCAGTCGGGACAAGACGAGAAGTTAACTAAGGCCCAGGTTTTTGCCTCAGCCCAAAGGAGGGTTGGATTGTGAGTAAAAAGGTAGGCATTATTGGGGCGGGAGTGGTAGGAACAGCTATTGGGGTGGTACTCTACGACAAGGGGTATGAGATTACGGGTATACATGACAAAAAATCCGAATCTACAAAAACACTTGTGGAGCGGATAGGGTGTACCACTTATGCATCGCCTCAAGAGGTTTCTCGCTCATCAGACATATTGTTTATAACTACAAATGATAGCGCCATACCGGCCGTAGTGGATGAACTTGCTTTAAGTAAGGCTTTTGGCTGCGGACAGGTTCTTATTCATATGAGCGGAGCTCAAACATCGGCTATATTTGATAAAGCCAGGACATTTGGGGCCCGAGGTTTATCCTTGCACCCCCTTCAATCTTTTGCCAATTTGGACATGGCAATTGCCAATATACCTGGTTCCATCTTCAGCATTGAAGGGGATCAGGATACTCATGTGATAGCAATCGACCTGGTCAAGAGGTTGCAAGGCGAATATTTCTTTATTGACCAGGAAGCTAAACCTTTATACCATGCAGGAGCTTGCGTTGTATCCAATTACCTGGTAACCCTGGTCAATCTGGGTATTAATCTACTGCAGATAAGCGGGGTGTCCCGAGAATTGGCAGGCAAGGCATTGTTGCCCTTGATTAAAGGAACCATAAGGAATATTGAGAACGCAGGGATACCCGATGCTTTGACCGGGCCCATCGCCCGGGGGGATATAAGTACTATAGTTAAACACCTGGACTGCATGGAGGAAGGTGGAGCTGATTTGCTTCCCTTATATAGCTGTCTGGGTTACTATACTGCACAAATAGCACAAGAAAAAGGAACAATAGATGGAGAGCAAGGGCATCAGCTGCAAGAGATCTTGGCCCGCCGAGCTATGGCCAAAGCGGAATGATAGCGAACTGGAGTGCTGTGCTGAAACTAGAGCTGCAAAAGTAGTTCATCGTTTAAACGAGGAAGGTGATAATATGGCAAAAATAACCACAAGTACCTTAAGGGACAAAAAGCAAAAAAAAGAAAAAATATCTATGCTAACTTCTTATGATTATTCTCTAGCCAGCATGGTAGATGCGGCTGGTATAGATGTGATACTGGTCGGCGATTCCCTGGGCAATGTAGTCTTGGGCTATGAGAACACCCTGTCCGTGACCATGGACGATATGGTTCATCATACCAAAGCGGTGGTTCGTGGCAGCAAGAATGCTATGGTAGTAGCTGACCTGCCTTTTCTTTCTTATCATATTTCCATTGAGGAATCAGTGCGCAATGCAGGACGATTAATTCAAGAGGGAGGAGCCCAAGCCGTTAAACTAGAAGGAGGAGTGGAAAGAGTGGACCATGTGAAAGCCATTCTGGATGCTCAGATTCCGGTTATGGGGCATATTGGCTTAACTCCTCAATCCGTTAACCAATTTGGTGGTTTTAAGGTACAGGGTAAAGATCTGGAATCAGCCCGCAAGATAATCCAGGACGCTAAGGCTCTGGATGCGGTGGGGGTATTTTCCATAGTGCTGGAAGGGGTTCCAACCAAGCTGGCCCAAAGGATAACCGAGGAAGTCAGTGTTCCTACCATTGGGATTGGAGCTGGACAGTACTGCGATGGACAGGTTTTAGTTATCAATGACATGTTGGGTATGTTTACCGGACATATTCCCAAATTCGTCAAAAAATTTGCCAATTTACAACCTCTGATTATTGAGGCTCTTAAAGAATACAAAGAAGAAGTAGCAAAAGGGACTTTCCCTGCCCAAGAACACGGTTTTACTATACAGGATGAAGTGTTGGAACGCCTGTATTAGGCAAAGGAAAAAGGAAGATGTTATGCGGATATTTAAGAAGATCCTTGCTATACAAAACTGGTGTAAAGAGCAAAAAAGGCAAGGCTGGAAAATAGGCTTGGTACCAACTATGGGTTACCTGCATGAAGGACACCTGGAATTGGTGCGGGAAGCCAAAAGGCACTGTGATATAGTGGTAGTAAGCATTTTTGTCAACCCAACCCAATTTGGAGTAGGAGAAGATTTTGAAGTATACCCCCGAGATTTCGAAAGGGATACCTCATTGCTGGAAAAGGAACAGGTCGATGCCGTATTTGCCCCTGAGGCTGAAGAAATGTATCAGGCAGACTTCAGTACCTGGGTAGAGGCTAGTGGTGAAATAACCACCAAACTTTGCGGAGCTTCCCGTCCGGGTCATTTCCGGGGGGTAACTACCGTTTGCAGCAAGCTTTTCAATATCTGTCTGCCTGATTTGGCTTTCTTTGGGCAAAAAGATGCTCAACAGGCTATGGTTCTGGAAAAAATGGTCCGGGAATTGAATTTCCCTCTGGAAATTGTTCGGGTACCCATAGTGAGAGAAGCTGATGGCTTGGCCTTAAGTTCCAGAAATGTATATCTGGATGCTGAGGCTAGAAAGCAAGCTTTGGTATTAAACCAGGCTTTAAGCCAGGCAGAAAAGGCCATTAAAGAAGGAGAACGAGATGCAGCCAGGATAAAGCTACTTTTAAGAGAAATAATCGAATCCAGCCCCAGGGCCGAAATTGATTATGCCGAAATATATGATGCTTTTGACCTGGCGGATATTCGGGAAATAGACAGAAAAGTATTGATGGCTTTAGCAGTTAAGTTTGGAAAAACTAGATTAATTGATAATCGGTTGGTGGAGGTGTAAGCTATGTTGCGTTACATGTTAAAATCCAAAATCCATAGGGCAGTAGTTACTGAAGCTAATCTGAACTATGTAGGCAGTGTTACCATTGATAAAGAGCTGATGGAAGCTGCTGATATAATGGAAAATGAAAAGGTAACAATAGTCAATATCAATAATGGCCAGAGGTTTGATACCTATGTAATAGAAGGCGAAGCTGGTTCAGGATTGATGTGCTTAAATGGAGCTGCCGCTCGTCTAGTAGAAGTAGGCGACTTGATCATTGTTTTAACCTATACTCTGTTGGAAACGGAGGAATGCAAAACCTACAAACCTCGGTTGGTTTTTGTAAATGAAAGGAACCAGATTGAACAAATAAACGATTAAGATATGGCAGGGGGATATTTATATTGCTGAAAAATAATCTCGCTGAATATATTGCAGCCCGAAAAAAAGAACTAAATGCGGTAATAATGGCTCACTACTATCAACCGGCCGAAATTCAGGACATAGCGGATTTGGTAGGAGATTCTCTGCAGCTGGCCCGGCAGGCTGCAGAGAATCCTGCTCAAGTAATAATCTGCTGTGGAGTAAAATTTATGGCAGAAAGCGCCAAGATTTTGAGTCCGGATAAAACCGTTATATTGCCCAACCCTGAAGCTGGTTGCCCCATGGCTGATATGGCCACGGCAGAAGCTCTGCGGCAGAAAAAAGCCGAGCATCCGGGGGCAGTAGTAGTTTCTTATGTTAACACCTCAGCTGAGGTAAAGGCGGAAAGCGACATTTGTTGTACTTCCTCCAATGCAATGCAAGTGGTAAATTCTATACCTGAGGATAAATTGATTATTTTTGCCCCGGATAAGAATCTGGGCAGTTTTGTGCAAAGCCAGACCGGGCGAGATATGGTGTTATGGGATGGATATTGTCCGATTCACGACCGGCTGAGCCTGGAAGATATAGAGCAGATCCGGGAACTGCACCCTTTAGCCTTATTGGCAGTTCACCCTGAATGTAGACCTGAAATTACTGCTGTGGCTGATGCAGTAAGATCTACTTCTGGCTTATTGGAATATATTAAGAACAGCCCGGCCCAGGAATTTATATTGGGTACGGAAAGAGGCTTTATTCATACCTTAAATAAACACTGCCCGGATAAAAAGATTTATCTGGCTTATGACGAATTCGTCTGTAAGGATATGAAGCTCATAGATTTGGAAAAACTGGCCATAGCCCTGGAGTCCATGCAAACCAGGATTGAAGTGGAGCCCGAAACTGGCCGCAAAGCTCGTCAGGCCTTGGACCGGATGCTGCAAGTAAGCTGATTAAAAACACCCCCTGGGAAGGACAAATATAAAAGATAGAGAAGGATAAAATGATTGTATCTAGATATATTGGCCATATGAACCGGAATACTCCGGCTGAAGCCAGCGATTTTGTCATTATCGGCAGTGGTATTGCCGGGCTATTTACCGCCCTTAAGGCTTCCGAATTTGGCTCTGTGCTTATTCTAACCAAAAAGGGCATAGAGGATTCCAACACTGGTTTGGCTCAAGGGGGGATTGCGGCAGCAGTTCATGAAGAGGATTCCCCTTTTTTGCATTTGGAGGATACCCTGGAAGCTGGTGCCGGTCTATGCGACATAGAGGCAGTAGATGTATTGGTTCGGGAAGGGCCGGATCGGGTACGAGAACTGATTGATGCCGGAGCTACCTTTGATATGAAGGATGGCAACATTTCCTTGACCCGGGAAGGGGCCCACAGTAAAGCCCGCATACTGCATGCTGCAGATACTACCGGCGCCACCATTCGAGGAGCTCTAATTAAACAATGCCAGAATTGTCCAGATATACAGATCATAGAAGGACAATTTTTGATTGACATTATCGCTAATGACAGTCAGCGGGAGTGCTATGGAGTCCTGGTCTATGATAGTAATCAAGGGTTTAACGTGATCTACCAGGCCAGGGCGGTTATTATCGCAACTGGGGGAGCTGGACAATTATACCAGCATACCACCAATCCCGATGTAGCCACCGCCGATGGTATGGCGGCCTGTTTTCGAGCTGCCTGCTCCCTTACCGACATGGAGTTTATGCAATTTCATCCCACCGTATTATTGAGCCCAGATCCCCAAAGATTTCTGATATCAGAAGCGGTACGAGGTGAAGGGGGCCTGCTCTATAATAGCCGGGGGACCAGATTTATGGCCAAGTATCATCCCCTGGAGGAACTGGCTCCTCGGGATATAGTAGCCAGAGCCATATTAAGCGAGCTGGCTTTAGATGGTAGTCCCTGTGTTTACCTGGATATGAGGAATATAAAAGGGGTTACCCGGCGCTTCCCCAACATATATCATACCCTCCTGGAAAAATCCATTGACATAAGTTGTGATTTGGTGCCGGTATCACCAGCGGCCCATTATACCATGGGGGGTATAGCTACGGATACTTATGGTCAGACTTCCTTATATGGATTATATGCCTGTGGCGAGGCTGCCTGCACTGGAGTCCATGGAGCTAATCGCCTGGCCAGCAATTCTTTGCTGGAGGGGATCGTATTTGGGCAGCGTATAGTAGATAAGGTCGAAGAGATTATGTACCGCAGGAGAATAAAAACCGAAGAAATATTCCAGCAATATGACCCAGAGCTAGTCTACCAACCCCGGGGGGGAAAGATTGAACCCGAAGAGGCCAGGAGGCAGTTGCAAGACCTTATGTGGCAACAGGTGGGCATTATTAGGGATGAAACAAGTCTAAAAAAAGCCAATGCTAAAGTAGAAGAGATCTATAATGGGTTGCGAGTTGGCAGCTCTCCCATAGATGACTATGAAGTTATTAATATGTTGACAGTAGCTCGGGTTATTATTCAAGCTGCTTTATGGCGCAAGGAGAGCCGTGGCGCTCATTGGCGGACGGATTACCCCAAGCGGGATGACCGGCGCTGGATCAAGCATCTGAACTTTGTTAACTGCTAAAGCCGGAATGGCTAGTAATGAAAGCTGGAGGATGTAATGAATAAGTGGGAAGTGCAAGAACTGATTATACAAGCCCTAAAAGAGGATTTGGGGCACCAGGATATGACTACCGCCAATTTAATATCCCCAGGACAACAGGGCACAGCTAAGATTTTAGCCAAGGACTCCGGAATAGTCGCCGGCATTGAAATTAGCCAGGCGGTTTTTACCACCCTGGATAGCTCCATAAGCTTTGAAATCCTTAAAGGGGATGGGGAAAAAATTGAAAAAGGAGATACCATAGCTCTGGTTCGAGGTAAGACTTCCACCCTGCTAAGTGGAGAAAGGCTGGCTTTAAATTTCCTGCAGAGATTGTCCGGCATAGCCACCAAAACCTACCATATGGTAGAGGTTATCAAGTATTATAAGGCAGAAATAGTGGATACCCGGAAAACCACTCCTGGGCTGCGGACCTTGGAGAAATATGCGGTAAGGGTTGGGGGAGGCAGGAACCATCGTTTTGGACTGTATGATGGGATTATGATTAAAGACAATCATATTAAAGCCGCTGGGGGCATCACTAAAGCGGTTATAACCCTGAGGAAAAAGGTCCCCCATACCTTGAAAATAGAGGTGGAGGTAAGCAACCTGATTCAATTACAGGAAGCTTTGGATGCTGGGGTGGATATTATTCTCTTGGACAATATGAGTATTGAAGATATGAAAAGTGCAGTGGAAATAACAGCGGGTAAGGCCTTATTGGAAGCATCAGGAGGCATCAATGAAAGCAATTTGTTGGAGGTAGCTCGCACTGGGGTAGATTTTATTTCGGTCGGAGCCCTAACCCACTCCGTATCCAGTTTGGATATCAGTTTTGATATTATTCAGGTAGAGAGAGCCTAATCACCTAGGAGCACCCAGAAACTTGCTAGAGCGGCACTATTCACCGCCAATGATTTGCGTTATCATTATTTGTTAAGGATTTTTCAAGCAGTGGTAGTCATTCCTTTCACTTTGCGGCCATTCATTATGTTCTTGGCCGGCTATCTATTGCCTCCCCGGGCCGCTTTTCTGAGCATCTTGGCTATTTAAATATTGGTAGCAACTTCCTGGCCCGAGAATTGAGCAAGAGGTTCGATATTTCCACATGATATTACTAATCAGCCGGGGCAACCAGCTGTTATCGGAGGTATAGGCATGATTCTAGTATTTGATATAGGCAATACCAATATGGTAATTGGTGTTTACCAGGGAAAGGAACTATTAACCCACTGGAGGATTAAAACCGATGAAGGGAGAACCAGCGACGAGTATGGCATGCTCTTGAGGAATTTATTTGAATTTAACGCTTTGTCCGGGGCTTCCATAAATGCGGTAGTTATTTCGTCGGTAGTACCCAGTCTGATGATGGAACTGGGGCGGATGAGCCGGGAATACTATTCCTGTAAACCCCTGGTAGTTGGCCCTGGAGTCAAAACCGGATTGGCCATAAAATATGACAATCCTCGGGAAGTTGGAGCTGACCGGGTAGTCAATGCAGTGGCCGCCTACCATAAATACAAAGGTCCCTTGATAATTGTAGACTTCGGTACTGCTACTACTTTTTGCCTGGTGAATGAAAAAGGCGAATACCTGGGAGGTGCCATTGCTCCGGGAATAAAGGTATCTACCGAGGCTCTGGTAGCCAAAGCGGCCAAATTACCTCGGGTGGAATTGATAAAACCCCGTAATATTATTGGCAAAAATACTATAAATAGTATGCAATCTGGTATAATTTATGGATTTGTAGGACAGGTAGAAGGAATTATTAATCGCATGCATAAGGAAATTGGCCTTAAAGTTAGGGTGATTGCCACGGGAGGCTTAGCTTCCGCCATAGCTCGGGAAACCCAAACCATAGATATAGTTGATGATTTTTTGACTCTGGATGGTTTAAGAATTATCTACGAGCTCAACCGGAGTTAAGATGTTCAAGATCGGGGAATTAAGCTTAAATAACCGTATTGTAGCTGCTCCCATGGCTGGGGTTACTGATAAAGCCAATCGCATTATGGCCAAATCTTTCGCTTGTGCTATGACTTGCAGCGAAATGATTAGCGATATGGGCTTGATTTACGGCCAGAATAAAACTCAAGCACTTGCTGACACCAAAGGGGAGGAAAGGCCGGTAAGCTTGCAGATATTTGGCTCCCAGCCTGAACAGATGGCTCAGGCCGCTCAGATAGCGGAGAATTTGGGAGCTGACCTTATAGATATCAACATGGGTTGCCCTACTCCCAAAATAGTTAAAAATGGTGAGGGTTGTGCCCTAATGTTGGATTTGTCCCGCAGCCGGGCCTTGATTCGGGCTGTGGTCAAAGCGGTAAAGATACCGGTTACCATAAAAATGCGCCGAGGGTGGGAAGATGATAGTAAAGCCTTTCTGGAATTAGCTATAATTGCGGAACAGGAAGGAGTTAAAGCCTTGACCCTCCACGCCCGTAGCCGGATACAGTTTTACTCTGGACAGGCCGACTGGGGACTGATTAAAGAATTAAAACAAAAATCCAGCCTGCCCATAATTGGTAATGGAGATATCTGGAAGGCCGAGGATGCAGTAAAAATGTTGGAGATCACCGGCTGTGATGCAGTTATGATCGGTCGAGGCGCCATGGGTAACCCGTTTATTTTCCGAGAAGCAGTGGAGCTGGTGGAAAAAGGAAGAAAGATATCCCCACCAACAGTGGAAGAACGCATTCAAACCGCTATAAGACACCTGGAATTAGCCTGTCGTTTTAAGGGGGAAGAAGTAGCGGTTCGAGAGATGCGCAAACATTTTTCCTGGTATATTAAAGGCTGGCCCGGAGCCGCCAAAATCAGGCTACAGATCAACTCCGCCCAGACCTCCAGCCAATTAATCCAGGCCATTAAGTTTACTTAGGGGCCTGGCCCCTTTGTAAACTTATCGGCTGCTATTGATTTGCTTACAGGATGGTGCTAGAATAAGAACATTGGTTGTGTACAAGATTGTGCTCAAGAGGTATAATATGGATTTTTATCGCATACAAGATAAGATTATTAGCTGGGAAAAGGTAGAAAGAAACCTGAAGAAAGCTCTCAACTTAAGGTCTCGGGGTTTTTCCCAACAGGAAGTTGCTGATCGCTTAAAGATAGATAGAACCTTTATTTCCCGCCTGGAAAGAATCGGTGAATTGCGCAAAGGCCAGTCTATTGCCTGTATTGGTTTTCCAGTTCTGAACAAGGAAGAAATATCCCAGATACTGGAGAAACAAGGAGTGGACTTCATTTTATTGATGACTGAGACTGAACGCCGGGCGTACGCTAATAGCCGTAATGGTAATGAGATGTTGAACGAACTAATGGCCTTGATCAGTCAGATTCGTAATTATGAAGTGGTTATTTTAATAGGCTCTGATAAGAGACTGAGGCTGATGGAAGGCATGATTGACAGCCAAGTTATATCTATAGTAATCGGCACCTCGCCCATAACTGAAGATAAATGGGTAGATCCAGAGGAATTACAAAAAAATCTGCGCATGTTAAAGGATGCCCGTTAAGGATTAGTTAAGTTAGGGGAACAGAGGGCATTATAACTGCTATTAATATTAGTGTGGGGAGGTTTACTTTTGCGGCGTATTGTCAGTGTTAGCTTAGGCTCTTCCAAACGCAATCATGCTTTTGAAACGGAGTTCATGGGAGAGCAGTTCAGTATAGAAAGAATAGGCACCGATGGAGACTGGGATAAGGCCATACAACTGATTAAAGAACTGGATGGTAAAGTGGATGCTTTCGGTATGGGAGGCATAGATTTATATATTTACGTGGCTGGGAAAAAGTACGTAATAAATGATGCTAAAAGGCTTCTGGTAGCCCGAAAGACCCCTATAGTAGATGGCAGTGGCTTGAAGAACACCCTGGAAAGAAAGTGTATCCTGGATGTTCAGCAAGATGGGATTATGGATCTTAGGGGTAAAAAGGTCTTGATGGTGTGTGCGGTGGATCGCTTTGGCATGGCCGAAGCCTTTTCTGAAGTAGGAGCCAGGCTTACCCTGGGAGACTTGATATATACCTTGGATATACCTATACCTTTGCATTCCTTAACTATGCTTAAACTGGTAGGCAGAACAGTGGCCCCATTTGCAGTCAGAATGCCTTTTGATAAGCTATATCCTACTGGGGAAAAACAGGAAGTCATAATTCCCAAACATTCAAAATATTATTATGAAGCAGAGGTTATTGCGGGAGATTTTCTATATATTA
>CAZPSR010000003.1:0-28148 GCA_964589135.1 uncultured Syntrophomonas sp. | reverse complement strand
TCTGAAGAATTAAGTTAACAAGGGGCCAGGCCCCTTGTTAACTTAAAGAAGGACGGATTACTGTGTAAGGGTTTCTTGCCTGTGCCTGGTATTTGTGATAACATAAATTTGAACTTTAGAGGATTGGAGAAAGAACATGCGCAAGTGTTTTCTGGCCTAAATGAATACTGGCAGGTCTGAGGAAGAATAGAGATTCTTGCTATGGCCTTGCTGTGACCAGAACACTTGTTATGAACTGCAATAGTTGGGAAGTTGCGAAGCTATACCTTTCGTGATTTAGGTCTTATATAGCTGAAAGAAGCTGTAGGTGACGAGTGTCCCCTACAGCTTTTGATATTTTCTGGAGGTGTTTATCATACTGTTAAGCTGTCGTAGAATAAAAAAATCCTTTGGAGATCGAATGATTTTAGAAGATATTGATCTGGATATTGCTCAGGGTGATCGAATCGGTTTGGTGGGCCGTAATGGAGCAGGGAAAACCACCCTGGCCAATATTCTAGCCGGTCCACTGGATTATGATTATGGGACTATTATTGGCACCCGCCAACAGTTTAATATCGGTTATTTACGGCAAACGGAGGCAGAACCTGAGCTGTTTCTGAATGTGCTGAATATGGAAACAGAAGTCAATGGAGAATCCCAACGATTGTCCAGCCATCTGGGTATAATCCGGGTTAAGAGCTGGTCAGGAGACAGGATACAGAAACTAAGCGGGGGAGAGAAGACGAAAATTGCTTTAGCCAGAGTCTGGGCTGCCCATCCTGAGCTGTTGGTTTTGGATGAACCCACCAACCATATGGATTATCAGGGAATCAGTTTCCTGATATCCGAACTTTCGGCTTATAAAGGTGCAGCCATAATTATATCTCATGATCGTTATTTCCTGGATCGTACTGTTTCAAAAATAGCTGAGATTGATAACGGGAAGCTAAAAATGTATCCAGGCAATTACTCTGCTTATCAGCAAACCAGGCAAAAGGAACGAGAAAGCCAATTTCATCGCTATGAGTCTCAGCAGAAAGCGCAAAACCAAATTGAAAGCAAAATCAAGCAGCTAAAGAGCTGGTCTGATAAGGCTCACCGGGAATCACGGCAGAAGGCCGCAGGGAGGATGGGAGGCAAAGAATATTACCGTAAAAAGGCCAAGAAGCGCGATCAGGCGGTAAAATCCCAGATCAAACGCCTGGAGAAAATGCGGCAGGAAGGCATAAATCGACCGGAAAAGGAGGTGCAGGTTAATTTTGACCTGACTTCACGAGGCCATAGGGGGAAAAGTCTGGTGGAAGGCCAGGACGCCGGCAAATGCTTTGGAGAATTGCTGTTGTTTAAAGACAGTTCTTTTTATGTTAAACGGGGTGAAAAAGTAGGCATTTCAGGTCTCAACGGTTGCGGAAAGACTACCTTGATAAATATTATTGGAGGGCGGGAGAACTTGGATGCCGGCAGTATATTCGTAAGTCCATCCGCTCGGATTGCTTTTCTGAATCAAGAATTACCCCGAGGAGAAAAAAACAGCGTATTGGACACGCTTAAGACGCTAAAGTTGCAAGAACGAAAAAATACCCATCAGCTTTTGCTTAACTTGGGCCTGGCCTATGATCGTATGCAGGTACCCATGGGAAAGCTCAGCCGGGGTGAGAGAATGAAGATTGCCATCGGCATGGGGATTATGGGTGAATATGATCTGCTCATTATGGATGAGCCCACCAATCATCTGGATGTCTATAGCCGGGAGGCTCTGGAGAAAAGCCTGATTGGGTTTCCCGGGACTATTCTGCTAATCTCTCATGATCGCTATTTTCTGGATAGGGTCTGCAATGTGATGCTGGTGTTTGAACGGCAAAAAATCAAGCGGGTGGAGGGCAATCTTTCGGATTACTTGTCAGGTCAGTCGTCCGCAGCAGCTGCTCCCGGGTCGAATAAAAACGATAGCAGAGAGGAACTGCTTTTGGTGGAAACCCAGATATCCAGGCTGCTGGGTGAATTTAACCGCTACCAACCGGGTGAACCGGCTTATATGGCCCTTGACCGTGAATATCAGCAGCTTTTACAGCGCAAAAAGGCACTGCTGAGCAGACAATAAAAAAATAGTATTCAGGCAGCTCATAATTCAGGTACAATAAGTAAGGGTTAGTCAGGGCGAATCTTACCCGCATTTAACAATAACTAAGGCAATAAATTAAATTTTTACTGCATGGAACATGGAGAATTGTATGCACAAGGATGAAAAATCGACACTGTTTGTGGTAAATCCTCGATCAGCTGGCGGCAGGACGCTGAAGCGCTGGAAAAACACTGAAGCAATACTGGAAAATGAGCGGTTTGGAGGATACCATGCTGCTTATACCAGCAAGGTGGCTGAAGCCACCGAGATTACCCGTAAGGCATTAAAGGAAGGGTATCAGCATATCATCGCTGTTGGCGGCGATGGTACGATTAATGAGGTATTGAACGGTTTTTATGAGAATGGCCATAAGATTGCAGAATCCTCTTATTTCTCCTTTTTGTCTACCGGTACCGGCAGTGATTTTCAGCGTATGTTCCCGGATCATGATTTTACTGGCGCTGTCCTTTCCATTATTGGAAGAGAAAGGATTATCCATTGCGATACGGTCCGGGCTACTTACAGTTCCTGGGCGAAGACCCGTGAATGCCGATATTATATAAACACTGCGGATTTGGGTATCGGAGCAGAGACCTGTATGCGGGTAAATCAAAACAGTAAGCACCTGGGCGGGTTTCTCACTTTTCTTTCTGCTGCCATTAGAACCCTTTTTGCTCACCAGAACTTCCAAGCCGAAGTCTTGGTGGATGGGATTACGGTTTTTTCTGGCCTAACTCCGGAAATTGTGGCCGCCAATGGACGCTTTTTCGGGGGAGGAATAATGATTGCTCCTGAGGCCGAAATTGCTGATGGACTTTTGGACGTAGTAATTATCGAAGATATCAGCAAAGGAAAATTTCTTAGAACCATGCCAGCAGCCTACCGGGGTGATCATATTCGTCAGTCTTGTGTAAAAACCTATCAGGGTCAGCAGGTAGATATTACCTGTTCCGAAGCGGTTCCACTGGAAACAGATGGTGAAAACCCGGGAACATCCAACACCAGCTTTGAAATACTGCCCGGGGACCTCCTCCTGGCATTCTAAAACGAGGGGACGTTTTGAGACCACTGAAAAAGCCTCTTAAATGTGTCATTCTGAGCGTAAGCGAAGTATCTTGTAATTGTATAAACACCAATAATAAGCTATTCTTAATGATATTCTTCGTCGCCTTCGGCTCCTTAAGGATACCAAACAAGTATTTTTTCATGGTTTTGGAAATTTCGTCTAATTTAGTTGTATAATTGTTTCCACCTCTAACCAACGGGCAAATGGCCTGATAGTGGGGCGGGTGATGATTATGCGAAAGGCAGAGCAAGATCGATAGGTGTTTTAAGCTTCTCCTGTCCCGAATGAGCATTTTTTATAGGAAGCGATTCGCACCAAAACAGCCCCACTGTAGGCAGGATGCAGGTCGGGGTTGGGAATTAATATTGATTAATGGTAAAACTTCACAAAGTAAGACGAACGAAACGTCCCCTCGTCTTGATTAGACGAACGAAGAACGAACCGTCGCACGGTTATGGGGATCACTGATAAACTTCTTGCATCCAGGCTACGGTTTCTGGTATACCATCTTCCAGGCTAACCCTGGGGCTAAAATTTAATTCCCTTTTTGCTTTAGATATATCAGGGACTTTTTTCTGAGTGGTAAAAGGCTCGGCATCCTTATACAGTACCAGGTGGTCGCTTTTGCCCATATTGTGCAAAACCAAATCCGAGATGTACTTCATGTCATGTAATTGGCTTCCGGCCAGGTTATAGACTTGGCCAGGAATAAAATGATCGGTAATATCGGCCATGGATCTTACGCAATCATCAATGTATAGGGATGTTCTTTGATGATTAAGGTAAACCGTAAAAGGCAGATGGTGCAAGGCCCGGAAAGTAAATAAAGCTACGGCGCTTCTATAAGGTGTATAGTACTCACCGGGACCATATACATTGAAAAGCCGGATTCTAACCGTTTCTGTATCGTGCATAGCTGCCGAATTAACTATTTGCAGTTCGTTAACCCATTTGGACAGTGCATAGTCATTGATTTGTCTAATTTCTTCCAGTTCCATAATATTTTCAGCCATAATCCCCGGGTAATCACCATAAACTTCTGAACTACTGGAAAAGACCATACGAAAACGGTGCTTTTCTTGTAGACGAATTAGGTTTTTGGTACCTATAACATTGGTCATCCACAGCTGTTCATAGTATTCTTCCCCGTTCCATCTGCCAAATTCAGCAGCTAAATGGTAGACCAAGTCAAAGGCGTAATCCTCAAATATTTTACTCAACTGCCGGTATTGGCTGATGTCGCAGCGCAAATACTGGTCTTCATAGCTGTGCTTGGTATCACACACCCATACTTCTATTCCCCTCCGCTTTAGCTCTGCCACCAGTCCCGTACCTATGGTACCCTTTCCCCCAGTTACCAGTACTCTCATAGCATTCCCCCATATTCTAACTAAAAAGATAAAAATATTTTCTTAATAGTTTTATATTATTCATTTATCAATGATTTGTTGTTAGTAGGCTGGCATTTATGTAGAGAGTAAAGAGAGGAATAGCTGCCTATTTAATCAGGGCCGAGTTGGGCAACGGATTGCCACTCAGG
This sequence comes from uncultured Syntrophomonas sp., assembly GCA_964589135.1. Lineage (GTDB taxonomy): Bacteria > Bacillota > Syntrophomonadia > Syntrophomonadales > Syntrophomonadaceae > JAAYJK01. The sequence goes on along the minus strand of CAZPSR010000003.1, from coordinate 23,438 downwards.
ATTAATGCCGGCCAGAATTTAGGGTTTTCTTCCCGGCGGCTGCTAAATGCTACCAGACTGTTATGGTATTCTTCTCCAATTAAGATAAAACCGTAGTTAAGATAATTATGCTTCAGCCAATTACAGACCAAGCCGGTAACGTCCAATACCAAAAGACCCAGCCAGCTAGCCGGTATCAAAAATACATGTTCTGGTACCGGGGCCATAGGTATCATGGTATCCCAGGTAATTAAGCTTTCTTCCCATCCTCCTAATAGTCTATAGATGCCCAGGTGGGTAATTCTGGCAGTACTTTCGTTTCTAGTTATGCTCAACTGTAGATAGGCTTTATTGATTTGCTGACAATTTTCAAGAATATTCAGGTCAAATTGCAGGAGACTTCGGTACTTATCGTTATCTTGTCGATACCTTCCCGTAAAAAGCGAGGAGTCAACTGGGCTTGAGTAATTTTTGCTGGGAAAGTATTCTGATATGCATAGGTCTTTTATCGGCAACAGTTTCATGGGATACCTCCTCCCGAATAAATTGCTGGGGATAGCTGCAAAAGTATTTAACATGTAATACTAGTATTTAATGGTTCCCCAATTCCGGCCTTCATTGCGCAGTACTTTACCACGTCTTTCCCGGTATAATCTGGCATTGAACAGGTACTCAGGGGTTTGTTCTTTTCCGCTGTCATGCCTTTCATGATAAAGATGGACGGTTTGGGCCTGAGTGAGGCATAAACGACATCCTTTATCATGCAGTCGATCCATCAAATCGTTGTCGTCATAAGCAAAGCCAACCAAGTCTTCGTCATATCCCCCTATGGCAAAGAACTCCTGCCTGCTTAAAGCCATAAGGAAAGGCAGGGTGGTATTAAGGGGTGGGTAATTATAATAATCAAATGCATTGCAAGATCCATGATTTTCTTCCAAATGCTGCAAAAAAGATCCATCTTGATCATCCATACCAATAGAAGTAGCCAAAAGCGTAGGGTCAAATATTAAGGGTTCTGCCAGAAGTTCAATAGTGTTGTTGATATGAAACATCTCCGCACAGGAAATAATTAGAATATTACCACGTGCTATTCTAGCCCCTATATTCAAAGCAAAACCAGGAACTCGATATAAGAGACGTTTTTTATTTCTGTAGCCAGTGAATACATACTTTAAATTCAAGGTATTGCTAAACTGTTCGCAAATATCAGGAGTGAGATCTGGAATACCGTCATTAAGCACGATAGTCTCAAATGCAAAAGGTATCTTTTGCTGGGCTAATGAATAGAGATTCCATTTTATTAAATGGGGGCGGCAAAATGAGCTGATAAGTATAGAGATTTCAACCATGGCTTTCTCCTCTTCGTAAAAAGTCATAGCGACTAGTGATTGCTTTTGGGCAAAAATATTTCTTTACAGATTACGCCGACAAATAGCTATTTATGATAAGAAACGGAATTTTTGCTGGAAGGCTGGAATGGCGTAACAATATCCCAAGCAGCTATGGTGAAAATGGCAGCATTTGTGTAAAAGATACCTGGGGGGGTGATGGCAAATCAGTAATGGTCTAAAGAGGCCGGCGGGCAGCTCTGGAAGTATGAAGCAATTTCTGTTGCTAGATCTATAGGAATATTGAAGCAAGATCATGATCCCTTAGAAGTGGCTGATAAAGGTTTTGTGGCTCAGGGCAAGAGCGGCTGCTGATACAGACTAGACCGAGATGGCATTTTAATTAGAAGGAGATTGGCTGGAGGTGAGCAGTGTAACAATATCCGCCGCAGGAATATATAGTAGATTAAGTAGCAGTTTTTTTAGCTATTGTGTTCTCTGGTTAAAGCTGCATAATTGGCAATTAATAAAGAAGATAATACCAGTTCAGAGCAACTGCCAATAAGGCCAAGGCTTAAGGAATAGGAGGCAGCATGATTGGGCTCCCGAATTAATATTATTGCTTCGACCAAGTTAGATCAGCAGGCCGGCTTTTCTTCTTACCCTGCTGCAGTACCACCAGGGGTATTAAGCAGAAATATTGAAGAGGCCAGGAAGAAGAAAGATGGTAGCAGGGAGGCAGATGCCGCATATGGAGTCAGTGTATTTACCTGTACTAACCGTCCCCAGCTAATGGATCAAGTTTTTCGCAATTATTTGCAGCAAGCCCATATCCCCAGTGAACTGGTAATAGTCCTGAACAACAATTCCATGAACCTGGAAGAATGGAAGCTTCGTGCCGCTCTATATTCTAATATAAAGGTATTTCAGCTTGATGAGCAGGTATCCTTAGGCCAGTGTAACAACTATGCAATTCAGAATTGTTCCTGTAATTATGTGGCTAAATTTGACGATGATGATTTCTATGCACCTCATTACCTGAATGATATGATGGCTGCGTTTAACTACAGTCAGGCAGACATAGTGGGCAAATCGAGCCGGTTTATTTATTTTAAGAGTAAATCCATATTGGGTTTATATAGCCCTTGTCCAGAATTTTCATATGTTAATTATGTGGTTGGGGCTACCATGGTTTTCAAGAAAGAGGTTTGGCAAAAAATCAAATTCCCCGATGTCACAGAAGGGGAAGATACTAAATTCCAGCAGGATTCCATTGATGGTGGTTTTAAGATCTTTGCCGCGGACAGATATAATTATGTAACAGTCAGAGATGAGAATCCCAATAAACATACCTTTCAACTGGATGACGATACATACATCAGCTATTGCCATCGGCTTATACCTATTAAGAATTTCTTGCCTTTAATCACCAGATAGGATCTTCAAACCCTCCCCTATCTAATCATAATAAGATTTTGCCATCGGTGCTAATGGTGGTTACTGACCAGGGCACTATCTGCCCGCTGTCTTGCATGGCTTTTTTAACCGAATTGACTAATCCGGTACAGCAGGGTACTTCCATTCTGAGCACAGTAATACTCTTTATTTCATGCTGACTTAAGATTTCGGTCAGCTTGTCGGCGTATTCCACATCATCCAGCTTGGGGCATCCTATTAGAGTAATTTTGTCTTGCATAAAATCATGGTGGATACCAGCATATGCATAAGCCGTACAATCGGCTGCTATGAGCAAATGGGCCTGATCAAAATAGGATGCATTAGCCGGTACCAGCTTGATCTGACAAGGCCATTGAAGGAGCTGTGATGCAACTGCAGCTTGCTGCTCCATGTCAGCTGGGCTGGGGATACTCGGGCCTGGTGTTAGTATTTGGGCCGTAATACCCGGACATCCACAGGGTAAAGATTGGGCAGTAGCTTTCTTGATCTTTTCCATATTTTCCTTAACTGCTTCCTCATCAAAAGCAGGTGCTTCTCTTTCTTCCAGGCTTATGGCCCCGGTAGGGCATTCCGGCAGGCAGTCTCCTAATCCATCGCAATAAGATTCCGATACTAATCTGGCTTTTCCGTCTATCAACTGCAGGGCTCCCTCATGGCAGGCATCAATGCATAGACCGCAGCCATTACATTTATCCTGGTCTATATTAACTATAGTCCGTTTCATAATAAAAAACCTCCATATAGCATTTGCATCAGTTTATTATATATAAAAACAAAAAGCCAGCGTGGGGGTAAGATCATGGGGATGGCGAAGAATGACGGGGCTGTGCCTAAACTTAGATCGGACAAAGCTATGCGTTTGAACCATTAGTATAACGATGTGGCATGTAGGGGCGACCTGTGGTCGCCCCAGACTGTCCGAAATGTCTTAAAAAGTAGAAGCTAGTCTCTGGAGTGGAAGATGGCGCACTATTTTAAGGGCCATAAAGGGCCTCCAGCCCTTAAAATGGCAAAAAACCAGGGTCGAGTGGGGCGATTGTAAACTGTAACAATAGTTTCCGGACAGTCTGGCCTGCAAGCGACTGATAATTTAACGATGCGTGCGGTTAGGCTATTTTTCACACAGCTTCCGTCATTTTAAAATTAGAGGGTTATTCTTCTGGGCAGACGCACTCACCAATTGATACAGTACCACAGTCAACATAGGTTTGACCGCGTGAGGCGGTAGCAGTAAAGCGGACCGGAACCTCCACGCAAATCGATTGAGTAACAGTGAAAGTACAGGCGCCTCCTGGCTCCCCTGCGCATTCATCACCTATGCCAGCTTCACCGCAGCAAATGGTGGTAGCTCCCCCTATACATACTTGGGGTTGAATAGTTATGGGAACACATACATCAACCATTTGCGAAGTAGTAACTGTACAACCTCCTGCAGCGCAAACCGGTCCGCAGATAGCCAGAGCCGACGACGAGACTTCTCCACCTTTTACACATACATTAACCGGAGCTACCGGATACGGGCAGGTCAGTTCGAAACAGAAGTAGCCTACGCTGTCTGGAGCATCCAGCACTTTGCTAACTGCAAAATCAAATTTTAAACCAGGACATCCTGTTTCGGGGTCAGTGTCGGGCGGGATAATGAGCTCAACATTATCTCCGATTATGACGGTCTGGGGTACCCCGCCAATGGTTACCTGGACGTTAGTAATCTGATCCAGGGTAATCGTCGGGCAAAGAGATAAAACCCAATGGCTTAAATCTATATACTGCTGGGTGTCTTCCCCTACTCCGGTTACCCGGTAACACCAACGCTGGTTTTGGCCTGCAGGTGGATCTAGGATGGATAGATCTAGGTCGAGTTCAAAGACAAAGGGCAATATGGAATCACCGATAAGAACACTGCTATAATCGATAACATTTGTACATTCCTCTGCTTGTTGTTGAAGTACCATTTTGTTTAAAGCCTCCTTTCTATGCTCTATATAATATGGTAATTATTAGAGCGAGGTTCTATCTTGCAAAAAGTATTTAACAATCAACACATGGATGAGTAGAGGCCTCATGGCAATCTATCCAGACCTGTTCTGCTTCTGCCTTAGCCCCAAAGTGAACTGGGACCTCTACGCATATTTCCTGGCTGATAGTAAAATAACATATCTGATGGCCACAATGGCTATGACAGCGTATCCCTTTAATAACTGGATCAGTTGAGCATATGGTTTGAGTCGGACCGGTATAGGCAAATGGTTTTACTTCAATGGGCACACTAACTGTAGCTCTTTGATAAGCGGTTTTAGTACAAGTGTTAATACCTGTATAGGATTCTTTATGACAGTTGCTTGGGGAAAAATCATTATGCTCCCTTGGGGGAGTAGCTTTGGTGGTGTGCTGTCGCCAACGAGAGGGGCTGATTTTACCGCGTACGGACATTTATATCCCTCCTAAAATTGCTACTGATTCATACTATTAGCTTAGACCATAATCTGTTACCAAAACAACTCATTATTGCCTACAAAGTATACAAGTTGATCATTTGTAATCCAAATAGGGGAGGGTTCTTAAACGGGTTGGTAGTCTATTATTTAAAGCACCTTTTACCTGTGCTATAATTTAGAGAAGGATTCCTGATTGGAAAAGGATGGCATTGTGTACTATCCACTATAGCAACTGCAATCAATATAATACTTAAGTAAAGGGGTGGTCTTTCATGGCACACAAATTACCGGATTTGCCTTACTCCTATGATGCCCTGGAACCTTATTATGATGAGGAGACGGTGAGGATTCACCACGATTTACATCACAAAGGATATGTTGATGGTTTGAACAAAGCCGAACAAGCACTGGTCCAGGCCAGGGAGCAGGGGGATTTTGCCCTAATCAAGCACTGGGAAAAGGAACTGGCTTTTCATGGTTCCGGCCATATTTTGCATGCTCTTTTTTGGGACAATATGGCCCCAGCTGGACCGGAGGGTCTGGATGGAGAGCTTGAGGAAGGGATTAAACAGGATTTTGGCAGTGTGGAAGCTTTTAAAAAGCAGTTCAGTGCAGCAGCTGCCGCGGTAGAAGGTTCAGGTTGGGCGATACTGGGATGGAATCCTTTCTTCCAGAAGCTGGAGATTTTACAGGCTGAGAAACACCAAAACCTCACTCAATGGGGGATAATCCCTATATTGGTTCTGGATGTTTGGGAACATGCTTACTATCTAAAGTATCAGAACCGCCGGGGGGAATTCATTGCAGCCTGGTGGAATATAGTTAATTGGCAGGAAGCAGCCCAGAGATTTGCCAAGGCCCTTAAATCATGATCTAAACTAAGCCTTTAATAAGCTGTCAAACAATAAGCTGTATGGATAATAATTCATACAGCTTGCTTATCAAATCCCATGATGAAGATGCTGGGCTAGGCCGGAGCAGCCCCTGCTCCTACCATCAGAGTAGGAGGTAAATCGGGATAAACCATTTTTGTCAGAAAAAGCTTGAAGGCCTGGTTATATTGACTAGGGCCATTAACCGCCTGCTTAGGCCCTTAAACCCAGGCTATCATCTCGATTTCCACTTTAGCCTCTTTGGGCAGCCGGGTTACCTCCACACAGCTGCGGGCAGGATAGGGAGCATTAAAAAAGCTGGCATAGACTTGGTTCATGGCTGCGAGGTTTTCCATGTCATCCAAAAATACTGTGGTTTTGACCACCTGCCTGAGACTACTCCCGGCTGCTTCTAAGATCTTGCCGGCATTGATCAGACACTGGGCAGTCTGTTCAGTAATACCCTCTCCAACCAAACGGCCTTCCTCACCTAGAGGTATCTGACCGCTGGTATATATCAAATTAGCGATTTTAATGGCCTGTGAATATGGACCTATAGCTACCGGAGCCATAGGGGTTTGAATTGATTCCTGGCTCATGCTGGGCCTCCTTCCAAGTACTTTTATAAATTGTAACTCTTTTTCTGGGTATGGTCATTTTTAGTTCTTACAGGAAAAAACTTTCTTAGCTCTGCCAATGAGCATTATGTTTTCTGGTGCTTGAAAGGTAATAAAGGGTGAAAGACGGGCATCCTCATTTTTATAATCATAATGGCCTGGGGCAACTGCCCAAGCGGATTTAATCAAGGACTGGGCTGGTATTAACTAACAGAACATAATTGTGGGTCTGATCCAGTAAACTATAATGTTAGCATATAGAATGAGGTGGGAAAGACTGCTTAATTTAACCATAGATAGAGCACGCTATGTCGATTGCCTGGTTAAATCCTGGATAGAACAGATCAGAAGCTCTCAGGCAGATATATTTTTTCAGGGCCTTTCCGAATTAGGGTCTCCCTATGCTTTTATAATACTGGGAGTACTGGCGGTAGTAATTCTATGGGCTAGTGGCCGCATTTGGGGAACTCGGGTATTAAGTTTGGGACTGCTTTTTAGCTGGTCTTTAATGAAAGTGATGAAAGAGCTAATAGGCAGAGAAAGGCCAAGTGGAGAGCAACTTACTATAGCAACAGGAATGAGTTTTCCCAGTGGGCATGCGATGCTGTCTCTGGTTTTTTATGGTTATATAGCCTACCTATTGCTCAGGTATGGCCAGAGCCTGGCCTGGAGAATAGCTGCTTACGGACTCATGCTGTTAATCGTTCTAATAGGTTTTAGCCGTATTTACCTTAATGTGCATTATGCCAGTGATGTCTTGGCTGGATTCATTATCGCGGCGGTGATACTAGCAGTTATGATTAGGGTATCCAAACCGGGCACATAGTGAGAGAATATTCCCCTTACCGACTCGGGCTGGATTCAATTCTTAAATTGCTTCCGGCCTTTCCAGGGGATCTTCAATACTCTGGCCTGGGCTATTTTTGGGCCAGCTTTTTTTGATAAGCTTTCCATCCCGGGCATATTTTGGTGTGCCATCTCCACAATCTAGCTTTGAAGCTTTTGGGGTTTTTCCGGCTTTTTGGCGATAGGCGCAGTTTTCACACTTGATTTCCATTAATACTTACTCCCTTAGCTGTTTTTTCTTTTTTGGGCATTAAGGTTTTTTTGTTCCTTACGTCGTTTCTTGCCTTCGCTGGAGTGTATTAGCTGGTTTTTCTCCTGCTGTTTTTTTCCACCCAGATATTCTTTCTCCCGGCCTCGCATTACTACCAGGGTATGACCTTCATCAAAGGCTAAGGCTACCGGAAAGTCGGATTCCCCGGGAACTACTCGGTACCCAGCTTCTTTCAGGAAGGCAGCTTCATTTAAGCACTTTCTCAGCTCTCTTTTTATTACTGAAAAATTCCTGCTGCTATGATACCCTTTGCCATGGATTATATCCAGTACTTCTACTCCATTTTTTATACACCAATTCAGGTTGATACGGGCCTTTTCCAAAGCCTCTTTCAGTGACAGAACTTGTAGGTCCAATTTTTCAAGCTTCGCCATTGGCATTATCCTTTCTTTAGTCCTATTGCTATTGATTGTTAAGCATACCGACGGTATAAGAGGGATGGTCGGCTTTTAAGCCTTAGATTCTCTTTCCCCTTAAGCAGGCCAATAATAATTGCGAAATAGCCAGGATATTACTGGGCTGGATAGCGGTAATGACCAGAAATTTCCCAGCGCAATAGAGCGTTTTCCTCGGTAGATATACCGGCATTATGTATAACCAGAGGGATACCATTGGCAAGTACCCGGTCACTGACTATTCCACAGTGTTCATCTCCGTTGGGAAAGCGCCAATAGACTACGTCTCCCCACTTCCAGTCTTCCGGGTTTTGCACTGGGTCCAAAGACAGAGTCTGCCCGTAGCGTTTCAGGAAAGTTACCTGATTGGGGACCCGGCGGTGATCGATATTGGGATCAGGTGCCTTAAGTCCCCAGTTCTGCGGATAAATCTGAAAATTACTCTGCATGTCTTCGTGTATTAGTTGCTGCAGATCGAGCCCGGCATTTCTGAAAGCTCTTACAACTACATCGGTGCAGGCCCCTCGGCCCGGATCAACATCTCCGTTCGGATAGCCTATAAGCTGATAAGAAGCATCATATAGAGTACCCTGTTTGGCTTCTGCTCTAGCTCCCAGCAGGATCAAATCAGGGACGGTAAGCTGATGGGGCGGGATACTCTCTACCGGAGAAGGGATATTATCAGCCTGCCTAGAATACAGAAATTGACTGCCATTGCCGGATAGGAAGAAATTCGGCCAGTTTAATATAATAAGAACAGAAACCGCTACTATCAGTATAATTATTAGACCGCGCTGGTTTTTCAAACCATAAACCCCCTGAATAAATTAATTATTTGCTTTTGATAGGATAATATTTCTATTTTTTTTACGCCTATTCTTGATTAAGGATTTGGCATAATTGATTTTTTTGTAGTAACAGCCCAGCATTTCAGAAATGTCAGCCCTAAGACCCATGTTTTCCATAATGTGAGCTGTAATTCCCACTACTTAAACTTTACCATGCAACCCAAGAATTTTAAACTTATATCCCCAACTTCTATCCTGATTACTGCTGCAATTCTGCTATGATAGATTCCCTAAGTGTTATTCCTTTTCTTTGATTATTGGTTTTTGGCAATTCCTATTTTATTAAAGGAGAGATTACCTTTTTTGTTTTTCTCCTCTTATTCCGAAGTGATGTCGCCCTAAAACCTAACTTGGATGGATCTTTTATGCTTTTACCAGCTAAGACAGTAAAATTGCGTTTTGCTGGTCCTAGCTGTGATACAATAAGATAGTGAAAAGCAAGCTAATACCGTTATTAAATAATTTTTGTATTTTAAGGTGGTTTATATAATGAGTGATATTTTTGCTGGGTTAAACTCGCAGCAGCAGGAGGCAGTATTGCACCGAGAAGGACCGTGCATGGTTTTGGCTGGGGCCGGCAGCGGCAAGACCAGAGTGTTGACCAGTCGGGTCGCCCACTTGATAGATAAAGGGGCGGCTGCGGATTCAATACTATCCATAACCTTTACTAATAAAGCGGCTCAGGAAATGCGATCTCGAGTTGCCAGTATGATTCCCAATTATTGCGGGCAGTGGATTCAGACTTTCCATGCGGCTTGTTATCGCATTTTGAGGATGGATATCACCCGTTTGGGTTATGACAAAAACTTTTCCATTATGGATGATTCGGAAGGTAAGGTTCTGATTAAGACCATACTGAAAGAAGAGCAAGACTATGAAACCAAGCCGGAAGAGATTCTATACCTTATTAAGCAGCTTAAGAATAAAAAGCAGGAAGCCCAGGAATTCTTCCAAGAACTAAGACTCCCCTATAGTAAAGTGGAAAAATTCAACCGGATATATAAACTATACCAAAGCCGTATGAGGGAATTGAATGCGGTGGATTTTGAGGACTTGATTCTACTCTGTATTGAGTTGTTTTACCAACATCCCCAGTGTCTGGAAAAATACCAAAACTGGTTTAGCTATATAATGATTGATGAGTATCAGGATACCAACTATATTCAATACTTATGGGCCAGGCTGTTAGCTCTTAAGCACTGCAATCTGTTCATTGTGGGAGATCCGGATCAATCCATTTATAGCTGGAGAGGTGCTGAACCCTATAATATAATCCGTTTCTTCAATGATTATCCTGAAGCCCGGGTAATCAAGTTGGAGCAGAATTATCGTTCTACCCGTCATATTTTGGAAGCAGCCAATGCGGTTATTAAGCATAATCTTAGTCACGAAGATAAAAGGCTGCAGGCCAACCGGGGGGATGGGCAAAAGCTGATACACTATTGTGCAGTGGATAGTTTTGGAGAAGCCGCCTTTATAGCTGATACCATTGCCGACCTGGTAGACCGGGAGGGCTGTGCCTACCAGGATTGCGCCATATTTTACCGGACTCATGCCCAGTCCCGATTAATGGAAGAAGCCCTGGTACGAAGGTATATTCCCTATCGTATTATTGGTGCTCATAGATTCTACGACAGAAGAGAAGTAAAAGATATAATTGCCTATCTGAAATTAAGCTGTAATAACAATGATCGCTTAAGTTTTGAACGCATTATCAATGTTCCCCGACGGGGAATAGGCGACAAGACCATAGAAAAAATTAGACAGATTGCAGAAGAACAGAATATCTCACTGCTGGAGGTCCTGGCCCACCCTGACCTGATACCGGGCATTAACCGAAAAAAAATCGAGCAATTGGAAAGCTTTTATGGTATGATTAAATATTTTGGCAGCCTGGAAGAATCGGGATCACCGGTGGTGGAAATCCTGGAACAGGTACTGGATATGACTCTTTATGCTGAAGACCTCTTGAAAAACAGTCCCACCGATGCCCAGGTGCGAATTGAAAACCTGCAGGAATTAAGATCTCTGGCAGTTGAATTTGGTGGCTCAGGGGGGGGAGGGCTGGAGGATTTTCTGGCTGAAATCGCTTTGGTACAAGACAGCGATGATATTGATCATTCTGATTCAGTATGTTTGATGACTTTGCATGGAGCTAAAGGACTGGAATTCCCAGTTGTATTTTTAACCGGTATGGAAGAAGGGGTGTTCCCTTCTTACCGCAGTGAGACTCCAGAGGAATTGGAGGAAGAAAGGCGTTTGTGCTATGTGGGGATAACCCGGGCCCGGGATCGTTTGTTCTTGACCAATGCAGTATCCCGTCTGCTCTACGGCTATGAGCGCAACAACCCGGCGTCCCGTTTTTTACAGGAAATACCCCGGGAACTCTTGGAAGTTCCTGAACAAGCTGAAGTAAAATCCTATACCTTCTACCAGGGGGACAAGGTGAGGCATAAGAAATTTGGCGTGGGGATTATTACCAGTATGATTGAAGATGAACAGATTGCGGTAATAGATTTTGAGCGGGCTGGAATCAGAATGCTTCGTTTAGATATAGCACCATTGGAGAAAATATCTTAGTAGAATCCGCTTATAAATTCCCGGGTAGAGAGAGGGGCAAAGATGGAACGGCCAGAATTTGATATAGAACAATTGAGAGACAGAATCAGAGAGTACGAATATCATTATTATGTATTGGATGATCCCTTGATCACTGATGCCGAATACGATCAATTGATGCAGGAACTTCGGCAGCTGGAAGAGGCCTATCCTGAACTCTTGAAGATTGATTCACCTACCCAGAGAGTAGGGGGACAGCCTCTGGCTATTTTTGGCACCATTGCTCATAGACGACCCTTATTAAGCCTGGATAATGCTTTTTCTTACCAGGATCTCAGATCTTTTGATCAGCGCTTAAAGAGAGAATTGGGGAAGGTCACTTATGTGGTGGAACTAAAAATAGATGGGGTATCTATTGCCCTGCGGTATGAACAAGGACTATTAATCAATGCAGCTACTCGAGGGGATGGAATGGTTGGAGAAGATGTAACCGCCAACATTAGAACTATAAGAAGTGTTCCTTTGAAATTAAAAAAAACCCTGCCCTTCTTGGAGGTTCGGGGCGAAATATACCTGCCCAAAAAAGAGTTTCTGCGCATTAATAAGGAAAAAGAGGAAATGGGCGAGAAAGTATTTGCCAATCCACGTAATGCCGCAGCTGGTTCTTTGCGGCAGCTCAATCCTAAAATCACCGCCAAGCGTGGCCTCGATTCATTTTTTTATGATATTATACATCTGGACGGAAGAGATGCTTTCAGTCAGCAGGAAGCCTTACAGCTTTTGCATGAATTAGGGTTTAAGGTCAACCCCCAGGCCAAATACTGTGAGGATATGGAAGAGGTCATTAAATATATCGAGACCTGGACCGAGAAAAGACATGGCTTGCCTTACGAGATTGATGGAGTGGTAGTGAAGCTGAATCCCTATGCAGGGCGGGAGCAGATAGGCCAGACAGTACGCAGTCCCCGTTGGGCAGTGGCCTATAAGTTTCCGGCCGAAGAAACCGAGACCCGGGTATTGGGGGTGGAGGTTAATGTGGGGCGAACCGGGATAATAGCTCCGACTGCTCTCTTGGAGCCGGTATTTATTGCTGGAACTACCGTTAGTCGGGCCAGTATGCATAATTTTGACCTAGTGGCAGAAAAGGATATTCGCATCGGGGACCGGGTGTTGATTCACAAGGCCGGCGATATAATACCGGAAATAATCAAGTCTTTACCTCAATACCGGGCAGGACAGGAGGAAAGAATTGTTCCGCCTCATAACTGTCCGGCCTGTGGCAGTATGGTGGTAAGGCTGGATGGAGAGGTGGCCTGGCGCTGTGAAAACATTAACTGTCCAGCCCGCTTAAAGGAGAGTATAATATTCTTTGCCTCCCGCGGGGCTATGGATATAGAAGGGCTGGGACCGGCCCTGGTGGAACAGCTGGTAAACAGTGGGCTGGTTAATCAGGTAGCTGACTTATATAAGCTGAATCTAGAAGAAGTAGCGGCCCTGGATCGAATGGGGAAAAAGTCCGCCCAGAATCTGCTAGAGGCCATAGCAAGGAGCAAAACCCAGCCTTTACACCGCCTCTTGACTGCTTTAGGCATCAGACATATAGGAGCTAAAAGCGCTCGGCTGCTGAGCCAGAAGATAAATCATATGGAGGACTTCTTTGCCATAAGCGAAGAAGAACTGGCCCAGATACCGGAAATCGGACCCATAATGGCCGATAGCATTGTAAAGTTTTTTAATGAGCCCCTTAACCGGCAGACTATAGCCCTGCTTCGGGAGCAGGGGGTTAATATGAACGAAACTGCTCTTCTGTTGGTCCGGGATCTACCCCTATCCGGGCAGACTTTTGTCCTAACCGGGACTCTGCAGACTATGACCCGTCATCAGGCTACTGAGCTCATAGAGAGTTTGGGTGGAAAAGTAATGGGCAGTGTAAGCAATAAAACCGACTATTTGGTAGCCGGGGCATCCCCAGGGAGCAAATATGAAAAAGCCCTGCAGTTGGGTATACTTATTATGGAAGAAGATCAGTTTCGGCAGAGCTTGCAAGAGTGGCAGCAAAGCCTTCTGTAGAAATAAAACCAGGGGACTGGTATATGCCGATTTTATCTATCATTACCTTTGGAAAAATGAATGTTATTTTAGCCCCTGGACTTACTTGATGGCTGACCATATTATGATGGTAAAATATTTAGTTAAACCCGGAGCTTTTTGTTATAATATCTCACATGGGTTTTTAAAAAACGGGAGGTAATGTCATGACTCTTAGCCTTAAGGAAGTGCAGAATATAGCACTGTTAGCCCGCTTGAATCTGGCAGAGGAAGAAATGCTAAAGTACCTTGAACAAATGGGTTCCATATTGCAGTATGCTGATAAGCTTAAGGAAGTAGATACCGAGGGAGTAGAGCCTCTGGCGCATATACTGCCGGTTTACAACGTTTTCCGTGAAGACCGGGTTGAACCAGGACCCCAGCGGGAAGAAATCCTGGCCAGTGCTCCTTTGGTGGAAGCAGGACAATACAAGGTTCCAAAAATTATTTAAGGGGGACTACCATTGGAATTGTATGAATTAAGCTTGCATGAGCTGCAGCAAGTATTACATAAGCAAGAATCATCTGCCACTGAAATAATTAATTCGGTGTTGGGCCGTATCCATGAGGTGGAAGGCAAGGTTCAGGCTTTTATAACCCTGGATGAAGAGGGGGCAATAGCTCAGGCTGAGCACTGTGATGCCAGGGGTGATTTTTCTGGCTTGAATGGGATACCTTATGGCTTGAAAGACCTTATATGTACCCGGGGGATAAAGACTACCTGTGCTTCCAGAATGTTGGAAAATTTTGTGCCTTTTTATGATGCTACAGTGGAGGCCAGGTTAAAAAGAGCAGGCGGAATCCTAGTGGGTAAGCTGAACCTGGATGAGTTTGCTATGGGATCCTCTACTGAGCAATCTGCATTTTTCCCCACCAGAAATCCATGGGATTTGACCCGGGTACCGGGAGGCTCCTCTGGAGGATCGGCAGCAGCTGTAGCCGCCGGGGAAATTCCTTTTGCTTTGGGAACTGATTCTGGAGGATCTATTCGCCAGCCCGCTTCCTTCTGCGGGGTAGTAGGACTTAAGCCCACTTATGGGAGGGTATCTCGTTGCGGGGTGGTGGCCTATGCCTCTTCCCTAGATCAGGTGGGAGTATTAAGCCGTAAGGTGGAGGATTGTGCCCAGGTGCTAAACTTTATCGCAGGCCATGATCCCTGGGATTCAACCTGTGTTGATATAGAAAAGCCAGACTATACTTCATTCTTAAAGGATGATATTAAAGGTCTTAAAATAGCCTATCCCTGGGAATATTTCCAAGAGGGGGTAGAACCTGGAATAAAAGATATAGTTAAGCAAGCACTGCTCAAGTATGAGGAACTCGGAGCAATCATTGAGGAAGTGTCTCTGCCCCATGCTGAGTATGCTCTGCCCGCTTATTACCTATTGGCTCCAGCTGAAGCCAGTGCTAACCTGGCTCGCTTTGATGGGGTAAGATATGGGCTGAGAGATTCCCAGGCGGAAAACGTGGTGGGGATGTTCTCCTCGAGCCGGGCAGCGGGATTTGGAGATGAAGTAAAAACCCGGATTATGCTGGGTACTTATGCCCTTACTTCAGGCTGTTATGATGCCTATTATCTTAAAGCTTTAAGGTTAAGAAGGCTGATAAAAAATGATTTTGACCAGGTTTTCCAAGAGTATGATTTAATAGTGGCTCCAACTACCCCCAATATAGCCTTTAAACTGGGGGAACAGGTGGAAGATCCTTTGACCTTGTATATGAATGACAAATTTACGGTACCGGTTAATATGGCTGGCTTGCCGGGAATGTCTATACCCTGCGGATTCCTGGAGGGTATGCCGGTTGGCTTGCAGTTAATTGGCAAAGCATTTGATGAGGGCACTTTGATTCAAGCCGCCTATGCCTTTGAACAGAATACCGACTACCATAAAGTTAAACCGGATATGGGGGGTGAAATAGCATGAGCCGGAAGTATGAAACAGTTATCGGTCTGGAAGTACACGTAGAGCTTAAAACCAGGAGTAAAATATTTTGTTCCTGTTCCAATGAATTCGGAGCTGAGCCTAACACCAATGTATGTCCCATATGTGCCGGTTTCCCTGGAATGTTACCGGTTCTCAACCGGCAGGTGGTGGAATACGCTATTAAAGCTGGATTGGCTTTGAACTGTGAGATAGCTGATTATTGCAAATTCGATCGCAAGAATTATTTCTATCCCGATTTACCCAAGGCTTATCAGGTTTCTCAGTTTGCCTTGCCGGTGTGCCAAAAAGGCTATTTGGATATTGAGGTTGATGGGCTGAACAAGCGCATAGGAATTACCCGAGCCCACTTGGAGGAGGATGCTGGAAAGCTGGTTCATCAGGGTGATATTACCTCAACCCCTTTTTCCCTGGTGGATTTAAACCGTTCTGGAGTACCTTTGCTGGAGATTGTATCTGAGCCTGAGCTGCGCAGTTCCCAAGAGGCCAGGGCCTATATGGAAAAACTTCGTTCGTTGTTGCTATTTGCCGGGGTTTCAGACTGTAAAATGGAAGAGGGATCATTAAGGTGTGATGCTAATGTCTCAGTTCGTCTTTACGGGGAGGAGAGACTAGGGGTTCGGAGTGAAATTAAGAATTTGAATTCCTTTAAAGCTATGGAAAAAGCCATTGACTATGAAGTACAAAGGCACATAGAAGCCATTGAAGATGGAGAGGAGTTAATTCAGGAAACTCGCACCTGGGAAGAAAATCGGCAAATCACCAAGTCAATGCGCTCCAAAGAAGAAGCCCATGACTACCGTTATTTCCCTGATCCCGATCTGCCCCCACTGTGCATCAGCCAGGAATGGGTAAATGGTATTAATCAGAGTATGCCGGAGATGCCGGAACAAGCCAGGGAGAGATTGATGGATAAATATGATCTTTCCGCCTATGATGCCCAATTGCTCACCCTAAATCCAGATTCGGTGGCCTTTTTTGATGAGTGTACCCGCTACTATGATGATGGCAAAATCATATCAAATTGGATGATGGGGGAGATGAGTAAGCTTTTAAATCAACAGAACCTGGAAATCAGCCAATGCCAGATTAAGCCAGCTGATTTGGCAGGTATGCTTGAGTTGATCGACCAAGGACGAATAAGCGGGAAAATGGCCAAAGAGGTTTTCGAGGCTATGTTTGATACTGGTTTAAGCCCGGAACAAATCATTAAAGAAAAGGGAATGGAACAGATTTCTGATGAGGCTACTCTGGAAGGGATTGTTTTGGAGGTAATTGAAAAGAATCCCGGGGCAGTGGAGGATTATCGCAACGGCAAGAAAAAAGCTACAGGATTTTTAGTGGGGCAGGTAATGCAGGCTACCCGGGGACAGGCAAATCCGGCCCTGGTTAACCAGATTCTAGCCCGAAAACTAAATAGCTAATACACTACTACCCAAAGTTTAATCTACTCACAAAACTCAGCATTTTATCCTGCTTCAGGCTTATGGGGGCGAGATGTACCCCAACGGGAACATAGGATAAAAGGCCTGTAGGAATACTGATGATCCAGCCAACCCATTTAGCAAGGGCTTAATGAAATGAAATTTTTTAAGCCCCGCGTTTTTATGGCCTGCTTACTCCAGGGTATGATTGACTTATCCCTTGGGGTAAAAGATTAGCAGGCTGTGCTATTTATATAATTATGCTAAAATTATAGAGTTATAATATTTCATAAGTCCTTTTAAGGAAAGGAGTCTGATATATAAATATGAATTCTGATTGGTTAGGTAATGACTGGTTTAATCAAGAAGGAGCCAAGATAAATATAGTTGATACTACTCTGCGGGATGGGGAACAGACTGCTGGGGTGGTTTTCGCCAATGCGGAAAAGGTAAGAATCGCTAAGTACCTGGATCAGATAGGGGTTGACCAGATAGAAGCCGGGATACCGGTTATGGGTGGCTTTGAAAAAGAATGCATTAAACAAATGGTTGATGCCGGTCTTAAATCCAGCATTATGGCCTGGAACCGAGCGGTAATATCAGATCTGAAAGAATCCATTTGCTGCGGGGTAAATGCAGTAGCCATATCCATATCAACTTCGGATATCCACATCCAACATAAATTACAGACTACCCATGAGGATGTTTTAAATCGGATGTCAGATGCAGTTAAATTTGCCAAGGATAATGATCTGTATGTTTCAGTAAACGCCGAAGATGCTTCCCGTTCCCGCATGGAGTTTCTCACCGAGTTTGCTCTGATAGCCAAACATGCAGGTGCTGATCGCTTGCGTTTTTGCGATACGGTGGGAACCTTGACCCCATTAAACACTTACTGGTACATCAAAACATTAAAGGATGTTACCGGCCTGGATATAGAAATGCACACCCATAATGATTTCGGAATGGCAACTGCCAATGCCTTGGCTGGAGTTTATGCAGGGGCTAACTACGTAGGAGTCACGGTTAATGGGTTGGGGGAAAGAGCTGGTAATACATGTCTGCAGGAAATGATCATGGTTATAAAACATTTGATGAACATGCCGGTAAAATACAACACCACCCTGTTTAAGGAAGTGGCGGAATATGTAGCTAAAGCTTCGGGGCGGAAATTGCCGGTTAACAAACCTATAGTGGGTAGTAATATATTTGCGCATGAATCAGGGATTCATGGTGACGGGGTGTTAAAGAACCCATTGACTTATGAAGTATTTACTCCCGAGGAGGTAGGCTTGCAAAGACAGATAGTAATAGGCAAACATTCGGGTTCAGCTGCTATCCGGGCCAAGTTCCAGCATGAATACGGGGTGGAATTATCCCATGAAGCTTCTGAGCAGATATTGAGCAAGGTACGGCAGCTGGCCATTGATCTCAAACGATCTTTATTTGATAAGGAATTAGTTTATATTTTCGAAGAGTATAAAAGGGAAAGAGGGGACAGTTAAGTGGGAAAAACCATTGCAGAAAAGATACTCTCCCATAAAAGCCAAAGAGATGCCAGGGCTAACGATATTGTAATTGCTGATCTGGATTTCACCATGGGCCAGGATGGAACCTCAGGGCTGGCTATACAGGCCTTCAATGAAATGAATGCCATCAAGGTCTTTGATCCCAAGCGGGTAGCCATGGTAATAGATCACAGCGCTCCCAGCCCCCTGGAAGGTGTTTCAGCTCTGCATCAGCAGATGAGGGCTTTTGCCAACAGTCAGGGCATTAATTTTTTTGATATTGGAGATGGGGTGTGTCACCAGCTGCTTCCCGAACAAGGCCACGTAGTGCCAGGGGATCTGGTTATTGGGGCAGATTCCCATACCTGTACCTACGGTGCTATTAATGTTTTTTCTACCGGAGTAGGGTCAACCGATCTGGCGGCTGGAATCATCTCGGGCAAGTTGTGGTTTAAGGTGCCGGAAACCACAAAATTTGTGTTAAATGGCACTCTGCCTACCGGAGTTTATTCCAAAGACCTGATTCTATATTTAATTGGGGATATTACTGCGGATGGGGCTACTTATATGGCAGCCGAATACACCGGACCGGCTATTGCCGATCTTTCTATTGAAGCCCGCTTTACCATCAGCAATATGGCCATTGAAATGGGGGCCAAGTGCGGGCTGATGGAAGCTGATGATAAAACCCTGGCCTGGGTTAAACAGCATAGTGCCAGAGATTTTGAGCCGGTTAAAGCAGATCTGGATGCGGTATATGCTAAGGTTTTGGAATACGATGTCTCCCAGCTGGAACCCCAGATAGCTAAACCTCATACCGTTGACAATGTTTCTCCTATCAGTGAGGTAGTCGGCACCCCTATTCAACAGGGCTTTATTGGGACCTGCACCAATGGGCGCATAGAAGACCTGCGGATAGGAGCTCAAATACTAAAGGGGCGAAAAATTAAGCAGAATACCCGCCTGATAGTGGCCCCTGCTTCTCGCCAAGTCATGCTGCAAGCTTTGCAGGAAGGTTTGATTGAGATCTACGTGGAAGCAGGAGCGGCAGTAGTTACTCCTGGTTGTGGACCCTGCGTAGGCACCCATAATGGAGTTCCTTCCGATGGGGAAAATGTGATATCAACTGCCAATCGCAATTTCAAAGGAAGAATGGGCAATAACAAGGCTTTTGTATATTTGGGATCACCTGCCACGGTAGCCGCTTCGGTTCTGACGGGGAAGATAAGTGATCCCCGGGATTTTATTAATTAGAGGAGGGCAGAGGGATATGCAAGGAAAAGTTCACAAATTTGGAGACGATGTCAATACCGATTATATAATATCCGGTCGCTATAAGTTTAAAACTTTAGATATGAGGGAACTGGCTAAACACGTTATGGAAGATTTAGATCCCGAATTTTACTCCCAGGTTAAACAGGGTGATTTCATTGTAGCCGGTAAAAATTTTGGCTGTGGTTCATCCCGGGAGCAAGCCCCCTTAGCCATAATCAATGCGGATATTAGTGCAGTAATAGCTAAATCTTTTGCTCGGATTTTTTATCGTAATTGTATTAACACCGGCTTGCCCTTGATTGAGTGTGATACTGATCAGATCGCGGCTGGAGACGAATTGGAAGTTAATCTCAAGGAAGGTGTTCTCTACAATAAAACTAAAGGATTAGAAATTCCTATAACTCCATTACCACCGGTAATGCTTAAGATATTGTCCGAAGGCGGACTTGTAGAACATTTTAAAAAGCATGGGACTTTTAATCTAGATTAAAATGCCGCCAGTAAAAGCAGTTAGATGGCCTGACTGACTTCAATTGTTTAAAGCTTGTGCCAAAATACTACACGAGGAGTTTTACTTATGACTAATCAAAATACTCCCCAGGGGGAAAGAATTACTGTCACCAATGGAGTTTTGCAGGTACCAGATCATCCTATTATACCTTTTATAGAAGGGGATGGAACCGGGCCCGATATTTGGGCTGCGGCCTATCGAGTTCTGGATGCAGCAGTAGCAAAAGCTTACCAGGGCCAGAAATCCTTAGTATGGCATGAGGTCTTAGCTGGAGAGAAGGCCTTTAAACTGACCGGAGAGTGGCTTCCGAACCAAACCCTGGATGCCATCCGGAAGTACATCATAGCCATTAAAGGACCTTTGACGACTCCAATAGGGGGCGGTATTCGTTCCTTGAATGTGGCTTTAAGGCAGCAACTGGACCTTTATGTTTGTTTAAGACCAGTAAGGTATTTTCAGGGAGTGCCTTCACCGGTTAAAAAGCCGGAGGATGTGGATATAGTTATTTTTCGGGAAAATACGGAAGATATTTATGCTGGGATAGAATATGCCTATGATTCCCAAGAAGCTAAAGAATTGATTGCTTTTTTACAGAATAAGCTGGGAGTTAGTAAAATAAGGTTTCCCCAAACTTCAGGGATTGGAATCAAGCCGGTATCTGAAGAAGGGAGTAAGCGTCTGATCCGGGCTGCTATTCACTATGCCATTGATGAAGGCCGCAAGAGTGTTACCCTGGTTCATAAGGGCAATATTATGAAATACACCGAAGGCTCCTTTAAACAATGGGGTTATGAGCTGGCTGAAGCCGAGTTTGCCGATAAGACTTTTACCTGGGACCAATATGACCGCATTAAGGAAAAAGAAGGAGAACCAGCTGCTAATGCGGCTCAGGCTCAGGCTGAGGCTGAAGGAAAAGTTATCGTTAAGGATGCTATCGCTGATATATTTCTGCAGCAGGTGTTGACCCGGCCTACCGAATTTGAGGTAGTAGCTACCTTGAACCTAAATGGCGACTATGCCTCTGACGCCCTGGCAGCCCAGGTAGGTGGGATAGGAATTGCTCCTGGGGCCAATATAAATTATGTTACTGGTCATGCCATATTTGAAGCTACCCACGGCACCGCCCCCAAATATGCAGGGCTGGACAAGGTTAATCCATCCTCAGTAATCCTTTCCGGGGTAATGATGCTGCAGCATTTGCAATGGCATGAAGCGGCCCAGTTGATTATTCAAGCCATAGAAAGAACCATTGCCAGCAAGGTAGTAACCTATGATTTTGCCCGGCTTATGGAAGGAGCTACTGAAGTCAAGTGTTCCCAGTTTGCTGATGAGCTGATAAAGAATATGTAGTAATATATAAAATGTTTGTTTATATAATTTAGGTAAAGGGGGGATGGGGTTGCTATGAAAATAATTGAGTTCTATAAAAGGTCCCCAAAACCAGTGCTTTCATTGGAAGTATTTCCGCCCCGGGCCAGCTATCCGATTGAATCCATATTTGAGACTATTGAAGAGCTGCGAGATTTACCCATGGGTTTTATTAGTGTGACCTATGGAGCTGGGGGCAGTACCAGGGATAGAACGGTAGAAATTGCCTCCAGCATAAAAAAAGATTTTGAGATTGAGGTACTAGCCCATTTAACCTGTATGGCCCATAGCCGACAGGAAGTAGACTCCATACTAGAAATTCTATGGGATAGGGGAATTAGAAATATAATGGCCTTAAGGGGAGATCCGCCCTTAGATGATGAGAGTATAGATCCACTTAGGCGAGAATACCATTATGCCTGGGAACTAATTGAAGATGCCAGGAAGAAAGCGGATTTTGGCATTGCTGCTGCTGCCTATCCGGAAGGACATCTGGAATGTCAAAAATTAAAAGATGACCTGCTCTATCTAAAACAAAAAGTAGAGGCTGGAGTAGATATTCTGGTTACCCAGTTTTTCTTTGACAACCGGAAGTTCTATGATTTCATTGACCGTAGCTTGCAGATTGGCATAAATTGTCCGATAGTACCTGGTGTCATACCAGTGCTAAACGTCAAACAGATTAAGCGTATGTTAGCTTTGTCTGGTGCTTCGATACCGCCTGCTTTACTGCAGTTGCTGGACAAATATGATAAGCGCCCGGATGATATGGAGAAAGCAGGCATTGAGTATGCCAGCCGGCAGGTGGAAGACTTGATAATTAACCAAGTGCCAGGAATACATCTATATACCATGAACAAATCAAGCCAAATAAAAGAAATAGCAACCAACGCTGGCCTGAAATGAGTCTGGGGAGTTCTTAGCTGGACTCCTCAGGCTCCCAGTTGCTTGTAAAGTTGGCATAGGTAGGAAAATGAATTATTAATGGCCTGGGATTCATTTTTACCTGCAGCCTGTTCAATTTTTGCTGCAGTGCGGGATATTTCGTGAAATCCATATAATCCTGCACTGCCTTTTATATCATGGCTGATATTTTTAACTTCCGCAAGGTCATTATTCTTCACAGCGATATCCAGTTCTTGAATGGATTCATATAAAGAGTCCAAAAAATCGGGAATGAGCTCAGCTATGAGCTTTTTCTCCACTTCGCCTGGGGGCTTTCTATTTTTATTCCGGATACAGTTGGCAATTTCGCTCATCAATTCTTCGGCCTTAAAAGGTTTGGCAATATAAGCATTGCAGCCACTCTTAAGGCATTTTTCCCGGGTATCCGGGGTGGAATTGGCTGTCATAGCTATAATGGGCAAAGACTGGAGATCTTCTCTGGCTCGTATATTAATAGCGGTTTGGTAACCATCCAGCAAGGGCATCTGCATGTCCAGTAAGAGCAGATCGAAATGATTCTCTTCCAATAAATCCAGGGCTTCTCTCCCGTTACTGGCTACCTCACTTAGGAAGCCATAATTGCCAAGTATTTGAGTGACGATTTTTAAGGTTAAATCATTATCATCAACTACTAAAACTCTTAAGGGGTTAAATCCTAAGCAGAGTTCATCCTCCTGAACGGGAGGGGTAATAGTAGCTTTTATGTGGTTTTGATCTAAAAGCAGAACTGGGATCTTTATATAAAAAGTTGATCCTTGTCCGGTCTGA
>CAZPSR010000002.1:0-31435 GCA_964589135.1 uncultured Syntrophomonas sp. | reverse complement strand
GTGCTGCTTACTGATGTTGAACCGGTCGCAATCAGTCTAACTCCGTGTTTGTTGACCACTATCTTACCCTGGAAGCCATCCAGAGTACCGCTGTTGGCTCCTCCCCCATTAACATAGGTGGTGCCTTTTACGGTAACATTCTTCAGGGTAAAACTGCCTTCACCTACGCTGGAGGCAATGGTGAGATCACCGTTGATTACCATATTCTGCAGAGTTACTCCGGAAGCACTTATCACAGCATTTCCGTCAATGGTCTGGGAACCGGTTGCCGGGCCGTAGGTTCCAGCTTGGCTGAATATTTCGGCAACCAGGCATCTGCCTACTACCACAACTGCCTCTGCTCTAGTAATGTTGTTTCCGGCTTTAAATGATCCGTCCGGATAACCGGTCATATAACCTGCTGCAATTACTGCTCCCACCGCACCCCGGCTCCAGCCTGGGATACCAGTGGCATCGCTAAAGCGATCAACCTCAGTTAAGCCGGCATCACTGTCCAGATTAAGTATTCTGCCAATGATTACCGCCACTTCCTGACGACTGATCTTGTTGTTGGGTCGCATGGTGTTATCCTCATATCCAGCAATATAGCCGGCCGCCCGGGCTTTCTGGATCTGGGGAGCGAACCAATCCCCCGGTTTTACGTCGGTGTAGGATATTTCCGCGGTTTCGTTAAAGGAAAAAGCTTTATTAATGATAGTTATGAATTCAGCCCGGCTAATGGTATTGTTGGGTTTAAAAGTATTATCCGGATAACCGGTAACTGTACCCTGGCTTACCATGGCCTTGATCTCGTTCTCGGCCCAGTGTCCGCTGATGTCACTAAGATCAGCAGCACTGGCACTGAAGCTTCCAAATAGAGTAATTAAAAATACTAGCAATATAGCACTGCTTATTTTCTTACTTTTTCGCACTTATCTCCCTCCCTTTCAACACATTAGTTACAATATATGTATGGCCATATGCTCTGATAATAAGAAATTTCACCTCCCCGTTAATGTCGCCTATTTCACCGTAACAAAGTAGCATAGTGATTAAGATAAATATGGCTATTATGGTATTAGATAAGTAAATTGTAACATTGTCCCTTTATTAAGTAAATGCTGGCTTCTCCTAAAGAGCCTCGTAAAAACGACTTTTTCTTTTCTTTTTGGGTTATTTTATATATGGTAGCACAAATTTCCTCTGATAGTTACTTTTCTGATTTGAAGCAAACAAGCTAATAGTGAATAAATCGGCAGCACAGCCTATCTCCATTAATGGCCGAGCATAAACACTTTATTATGGTAATTTTTTTCTTGATCTCCAGGTTTCCTTCATTCCAGACCTGGGAAACCCGAAATTTCCTTTCTCAGGTCCTGGTCCTTAGCGGGATTTCCTGGACTTATACCTTGATAAACATATCTTGTGCTCCCAGGGGCTTAGTGGTAGATTTAAATAATCATCGTCAGACAATAAAATAACTCGGGGTCTGATCCCGAGTTATTTTGTAGCTGTTACCTGTTACCCTGGCTGAGCAGTCGAACCGCCACCACGGCTGCTTCAGCCCGGCTGGTCGGTTTATCAGGGCTAAAATTCTTTCCATCACCCTTAATAATCCCTAATCCCCAGCAAAGGGTAGCATAGCCTTCCATATCGGAACTCACCTTATCCTGGTAGGGATATCGGTAGATCCCCGGGACTTCGGCCAGGTAATCCAATCCCAGGGAGCGGATAAGCACTTTAGCCAGAAGACTTCGGCTTACTGGAGCATCTTTAGCGATAGTCTCCTTTAACCACCCCATATTCCTGGCCTGGATTAAAACCTCATCATCGCTGTAATTTTGGACACTGTGCAAGCCATTACGAGTCCCGATCAAAACCCGGAACAGAGAGGCAGCATTAATGTTTTCCTGGGGATGAAAAGAACTAGCATATTCCCCCATAAACCCGGCTTTTCCTACCATACTGATCTCTTTCTCCGCAAAATGTCCGGCTATATCGTCATAAGTGTAAGGCTGGGGCTCTTCTGACCAGGGTTTTCCCTGTCGATCCAGAGGCTCACCATTAAAGGCATCCATAATAACAGAGTTTATTCTCTGTTGGGGATCCCGAGGGGCATAAAACAGCTGGAAGCTTTCCACCCGATCCTGTCCATAGACCGGCGAATAAACCAGGGTAAGGGGAGTATTATTCAGAAACCTTTGTTCTGCTTGATCCATGCTCAAAACACCATCTGGAGCAGGAAAGTCCTTTTCCGACCAATTTAAGGTAAAAGATACTACTTGGCGGGTATGGCGATCAACACTTAGATTAAATCCGTTGTTGGGACATTTTACCCCGTTTACCAGGCGGGTCCATTGCAGGCTCCAAATCGGGCTATCATCTGCTTGTATCGGTCTAATCCCGCTTTCCTGATTATCTTCGAAGCTGACCTGGGCCAAACGTTCCGGCTGTATCTGCTTTAAAAAGGCTTCTGCAATTTGGCGGGCATCTTCACTATCCAAAGTGAATTTCTCCTTACCGGTACGGGGATAACTCAGGTTAAAACTCAGTACTTCTCCGGTGGACGCATTTACCCGAGCCCATAAGTAAGAATAGCCTTCACTCTTTTGGGTTGACCAGTGCATATCCCAAACTCGCAGATTAGGGTCCTGCCAGTCTTTTTCCAGATTAGCTGATTGAAGCAGAGCTCCTGGTGGTACCTTTATCCACTTGATCACAGCGGCCATTGCCTGATCTTGGCTTAGCAAATCCGCATTCTGGCCTATCTCCCTCTCTTCCTCCGGGGTTAATTCAATTGCTGATTTCTCCGCAGCCCCGCCTGCTGCTGCATCCATTGCCGCTTCATTTCTAAGCCAATATTGCTGCTCACTCTCCCAGGGCTCACCAGTCATCGCATCGATAATCCCGGATGACCTATGCACCAAACGATAAACCAGGGCCACCTGGTTTTGGTCAGAATCCGAGGCTAAGGGCCGGATTCTGTTATTCAGTAAATATTGCAGTTCCAGCATTTCAGCCTCCTTAAATGCCTGTTCCGCTTCCTGCTGGGGGATAATTCCGCTGGGATCAGGCATTTCTAATTTGCTCCACCGCAAGTTGTAGCTGGATACCTGCCCATTGCTTAAATTAATCTCTACCTCAGCACCATCGCCCTCCACCGGGATCTGGTTCTCTACCCGCTGCCAACGCATCTGATAAGTACTGGGACCGTAACTGCTCAGATTCATGGTTTGATTATCCGGCATCTCTTTCAGATAGGGCACCCGCTGGGAAGATACCTCATTTAAAAAAGCAGCTGCCAGCTCCCGGGCTTCAGAGGGGCTGATCTTGGCTTCCCGGTTCTTATCCGGACCATCTTGCTGCCAGGTTGACATACTTACTATTTCACCGGTTTGGGCATCCACCTGGGCATTGAAGCTGCCCCCTTTGCCCCCCGGTTCCTGAACTGCACTCCAGTTCAAATTCCATAGCTGTCGGTTATCGTAATTAGCAAAACCAGATCTAAAATCCTTATACTCAGCAGGTACTTCAAAATGGCTTTTTACTTTCTTAACCGCCTGCTCCAGAGTAATGCCCGGACTGCTCTCAGCTAGAGCCATGGCTGGTACAATGCTCACCATAAACATCGTTAAAACAACCCAAACCACAAACTTGGAACCCTTAGTGACCAAATTAACCACTCTCCTTTTTCATATCCTAATTCTGCTGCCAATGACTATGGTCAATAGCCCTTGGCTGATAATAGGTAAGCCTTTAATACTCAATACGCAGAAATTTCTATAGACTAACAGGAAAGGCCAAACATTCTGCAATAAAATAACTCGGGGTCTGACCCCCAATAAGGCAAATAACAATATATCCTTTCCCTCCTTTTTGCAAAGGCCAGAAAAGGTCGTATCACATGCGGGTAGATTATCAAGCCGGTCGCTTGCTTTACTTACCGAGCATTTTCTAAATTAACCCCAGCTATTACTGTAGGGTGAGTACCATCACCGCAGCGTCTTTTTCCACGTTGATATCATAATAGATATCAAGGATATTTATGGTTTTTAAACTCTTTTTTATCTCTGCGGCAATATACGATTGGCCTGCTTTCAACGCTTTACAGCGGTAATGCTTAATTAGGTCATATCCCCCATTATTATCCAATAAGAATTTTTCCTGGGTTGTCAGTACTCCAGAGGATTTGATCAGAATCATTTTGGCCAGAAAATGAATCTCCGTATTGGCGCCGCCTTTCCCAACGATCTTCTTCATTAATCCATTTAGCACATGACTGATATCTTGCTCCGATAGGGTTGAATCTTTTCCGGGCAAATCCAGAGCCACTTAACCCCCCTCCCGCACTATAATTACAAAAAAATCCGCTCTTCTACTAAAATTAGCACAAAAGCGGATTTTTCAAAATTATATCATAGTTATAAAAGCGTTATCAGATAATGCATCTAGTTGGCTAAATGTTTTTTGGTCCATATAATCCGCTAGCTTTTCCCGCTTAACATGTCCTAAAAGGGCCACAAAGCATATCTTTTCCCTTATGCCCTTGGATAGTTTTTGTCAACCCCCATAATCAGGTAGCACAAGCTAGTATTCTGGGCATGGGGAAACGGGGCCAGACGTTCCGAAAACAATTTTCAGCTTACAATCGCTCCCTCTTGATACTGCTTATTTGCCATTTTAGGGCTGGAGGCTATTTGGGAGCCCGGCCATTTTCACCCATAGAAAAAGGCCAATATCTATCAACCATAAATCCATTTATTTCACAATCTTGATAAACTGCCGAAATAGGTCTGTCTCAGCAATCTTAATTATTTCAAAAAGAGCCATCTCGGTAGTAGTGATTACTGCCCCCATTTCCCTCATTCTCTGCAACGCCATTTTCCTGTTCCAGGAGCTGCGAGAAGATACCGCATCAGAGGCTATATAAACCTGATAAGAATGGGCCAGCAAGCCGGTCACGGTCTGATAAACACAAACATGGGCTTCAATACCAGCCACTAGGAGCTGTTGCCGACCTGTTTCTTTTAATTTTTCTAAAAACTTCTCGTTAAGACAGGCATTAAAAGTGGTTTTTACTATTGGAGGCTGGTCACCCAGGAGTTCTCGTAACTCAGGAATCGTCGGCCCTAAGCCTTTAGGATATTGTTCGAGAAGAACTATGGGCATTTCCAGGAGTTTTGCGACTTTAATAAGCTTCTTCCAGTTACCATAAAGCAGATGCGATTCATGCACAGTCCGTGCCAGCTCCCCTTGTATATCAACAATCAACAAGGCAGTCTCTTCCAAATTCAACATTCTGCCACCTCCCCTTGGTAATGGTAATTATACCATACGATTAAATAACTCGGGGTCTGACCCCGAGTTGTTTCATAGTTCAAATTGTTCCTTAAAGTAGAAGTTAAGCAATTTCAAATACTCCAGGACTACCTGCTTCAGGTCCTCCCGGTTCTGCCACCAATTTCATCATTGAAATCGTCATATTGGGTGGGACAGGATATGACTCGATACCTGGTTCGCCAGTCTTGTTTTTAATATAATAACAGCCCTGCTAACAAATGCTCCCCTGGCTCATGATTGTTACATTTCCCTGAGACCGGGCAACCTGGCCCTTGGAAGATGAGGTAGGGGGCAAAATAATGATAAGTCTGTTTCTGGCTTTTACCATAACAGATAGTCACTACTTATAGCAGTATTTCATATGCTATCATGAGGTGATAAGATTGAAAAAGACGGTAGGGTCTAAGATAAGCTTTGATACCATGGTGATTGCTGAGGAAATGAAATATGACGATGTTATTGTTCTAAGCTACCGAATAGAGTATCCTGAATTCAGATCAGCTAAAAACAAAAAAACTGTAAGAACTATAAACCAGTTTTACCAAGACCAAGCCCTGGCACTGCAAAACAACTTCCGTACCCAGCTTTACCAAATGGCGGTTGAGCAGTATCTAAATGATATCGAAAACGGCTTTCCCATACGTGCATTTGAAGCCCTGCAGACCTTTACCGCAACTTATAATAAAGCCTGCATAGTCAGCTTATATTTAGACAATTACCAGTTCACTGGCGGAGCCCATGGTTTGACGATCAGGACTTCTCAGACCTGGAATTTTAAGAGCGGGAAGATGGTTAAACTTAAAGAATTATATAGGTGTGCAAATGATTATAGATCATATATAAAAAGGAACATTATCGCTCAGATAAGGGAAAACCCTGATATATATTTCGATAATTATGAGGAGTTGGTAGAACAGACCTTTAAGGTGAATAGCTTCTACTGTACCCCACAAGGAGTTGTAACATATTTTCAGCAATATGATATCGCTCCATATTCAAGCGGTATAAGGGAGTTTTTACTGCCATACAACAAATGCATCATCGATCCCGCTCGGAAATGTAGCAAATAGTTAGCGGAGCAAAATAACTCGGGGTCAGACCCCGAGTTATTTTGGTCTAAAGGCACCTGAGCCGATAAGATCTTGGCGGCCGCAGGCTTGTAATGCCTCCCCTACCAGGTTTTGGTTCTTCTTGTTGCGATATTGCAGCAAAGCCCTCTGCCATTTACGTTCTTTTTCGCTCTTGGGCACATAGATCTCCCGGCCATTATGAGGATTGATTCCTGTATAGTACATACAGGTGGATACGGTCATAGGGGTAGGGGTAAAGTTCTGAACCTGCTCAGGGTAGTACTGCAAGTTGTCCCGTACAAACTCCGCCAATTCCAGCGTATCCTGCAAATCACAGCCTGGATGGGCAGAAATAAAATAGGGTACCAGATATTGATCCTTGCCCAGTTTCTGATTTGTTTCTTTAAATGCTTGAATGAACCTCATATACTCTTTTTTCCCCGGTTTATGCATAGTACGGGTTACCCTTTCGGCTACATGTTCAGGAGCTATCTTTAATTGGCCACTAACATGGTATTTGCATAAATCCCTTAAATATCTACGGGAGGTATCCCGTAAAATCAAATCATAACGAACACCAGAGGAAACGAAGATATGTTTGATTCCCTTAATTCTGCGCAATTTTTGCCATAGCTCTACAGATGGCATATGGTCGGTATCAAGATTTTTACATACCTTAGGCACTAGGCAGCTCAAACGCTTACATTGCTCACAAAGCTTTTGGTCAAATCCCTTTAACCCGTACATATTGGCTGAAGGCGCACCTACATCAGGGATGGTTCCCTTAAAGTCAGGATGAAACGTCAGGCTGCGGGCTTCGTTGACAAGCGAAAGCAGGCTGCGGTTCTGAATAAATCGGCCCTGATGCTGACCCAAAGAGCAAAACCCACAGCCGCCAAAACACCCCCGATGGGTAACTATAGAAAACTGCACCGGTTTAAGCCCTGGCACTCCTCCCAGAGCTTCGTAGCTGGGATGGCAGCGGCGGGTAAATGATAATTCGTATATTTCATCTAGTTCTGAGGATGAGAGAGGTAGAGAAGGCGGGTTTTGCACTAACCAGCGTTCTCCATGCTTCTGGGCCAGGGTCCCTGCTGAGTAAGGGTTTATCTCCTCCTGAATCAGCTTGGTAGCCCGGGCAAAAGCTCTTCTATCTTTTTCCACTTCTTCAAAGGACGGCAATTCTAAGGCATTCCCTGGCTTATTGCGGGAAAGATAACAGGTTCCGCGCAGATTGCGCAGATAAGCTATATCTTGACCACCCTTCAGCTTGCGGGCTATTTCCAGCAGATTGTACTCGCCCATGCCGTAAACCAGCAGATCGGCTCTGCTGTCCAGTAAAATCGAACGACGCACTCGATTCTGCCAATAATCATAATGCGCTAAACGGCGCAGGCTGGCTTCTACCCCACCAATAACTATCGGTACCCCCGGAAAGGCCTGACGCAGCAGATTGCTGTATACAATGGTGGGGCGATCAGGTCTAAGACCGGTTTTTCCTGCGGGTGAATACATATCCTTCCGGCGTCTTTTCTTGTCAGCAGTATAGTGATTTACCATACTATCCATGTTGCCGCCCGAAATTGCAAAAAATAAAGCAGGCGCTCCCAAACTGCTTATATCATCCAAGTTCCGCCAATCAGGTTGGGCAATAATACCCACCCGGTAGCCATAATGCTCCAAAAATCGTCCGAGTATAGCGGCCGCCCAGGCAGGATGATCAACATAGGCATCTGCACTTACAATTATTACATCAGCCTGTTCCCAGCCCCTTGCTGCCAATTCTTCTCTATTTATAGGCAAAAAGCTCATTTGTATACCTTTCCATCTTGGAACCCATCGCTAAAGCCCTCAACTAATTCCTGGCCATGTCTTTTCTCAGCAGCCTGAGTTCCTGGTCTTATTGAAAACCTGCTACTTTTATTTTACCCTAATCAGTAAAATAACTCAGGGTCTGACCCTGAGTTATTTTTATTAAGCAATTTTTTGGTCCTGGCGCTGCTGATGGTCTGATACCCTTTGCTTGATTAGGGTCTGCCGATCAATCGCCCAGGATTTCATTTCCTGGCCATGAGCCCTGAATTTCCCCAGGTTGGAGAAATTAGCCCTTTCCATCAGACGCTGACCGCCTTCGGATATGGTAAAAGCCCCAATGGCACGGATGTCTGGAACATCGCTGTTTCTGCCCAAGACAAAGTGCCGGCCAAAATCATATACCAAAGCTTTGGTATAGCTTTTACGCAGTTTATCAGTCTGATCAACGATTACCGAAGCAATATAAAGATACAGATTCTTATCCTGAAACGACCTGATGTGCTTCACCAGATCTCCTTCAGGCATTTCTCCGCTAATGATCTTCCTCCAAATTGAATGCTTAAGGGGAAAAACCCAATAGTAGCCTTTTACCTCACCATTTACCTTGCAGACTCGAAACATCATCGGTTCTTGCTCGATTAACTTGCGGATGATTGCCTTTTCAGATTGCCAGCAAGGATCAAAATACTTTCTTTCCAGATTCAACATGGCTGCAATGTCTTGGATCCTAGCACAGTCCACGATATATGCTGGATCTCTCATAATTTCACCTTCTTATTTTTTTCCAAACGCAGATAGCGTTAGTTAAGCCAACTAGCGCTGATTATAGGATATTAAATATGGACACACCATGATTTAAAGTGCAAATAAAGGCAGACTCCGCTACAGAGGAGAAAACTTGGTGGGATATTTTTTGGGGGTGTTCATCTGTTTCACCTTCCTAAATATTTGCGGTCCCTGGCAGCAAGGCTACCCAGACCCAGCTTCTATTATAGCCCATTTCGCTAAAAATGTCACAGGATGGGTCACCAGAATAACTTGGGGTCAGACCCCGAGTTATTCTGTATAATATATAGTAAGCTTGTTTACAGCAATAAAAAAATCCCGGTTAATACACCGGTTTAATCTGGGCTTGCTTAAGTTATAATGACTTTTTATTGATTATCAAGGAGGGGATTTATAATTGGAGGATAACCATACCAGGGATAGATTGATAATTGTCGGTTCCGGTCCGGTAGCTTTAAACGTTTATAAAATAGCTTCCCTTTTGGATTACGACATAAGCGTTATTGACAATAGAACTGAAACCCTTACCCGGGAGCGATTCCCGGAAGCCAATGAGCTGTTGCTGGGGGATATTGTGGAACTGCTGGGGGACTGCGAGATAACCTCTACCACCAGCATAGTACTAGTCAGCCATAATCACACATTTGATGAAGCTGCATTGCAGGCGATCATTAAATCTCCAGCCAGATACATAGGGGTAATGGGTAATAAGCGGAAGGTAACTAAATATTTTAATACCCTTAAATCAATGGACATTGCAGACGAACTTATGGAAAGGGTCCATTTGCCTATTGGCCTGGATATAGGGGGCCAGTTAGCAGCAGAAATAGCCCTGGCCGCAGTAGCTGAAATACAGGCGGTTAAATATAAGCGCTCCGGAGGTTCTATAATCATAAAACAAGTTAATGAAGAGAAGGAGGAGCATGATGAATTATTTTAGAAATAACTCGGGGTCAGACCCCGAGTTATTTGATCATTGGTGACTACATGGCTAATACTGTGCTAATATGTATAAAGATTTATTAATTGGGTTTCTTTTTTGGGAGGTCAAACCTTTGATTAAAATAACAAGTCTTACCAAAATATATTACACTCCCCACCAGGAGATCAAAGCCCTGGACAAGGTAGATTTATCAATTAACCGCGGTGAGATATTCGGGATTATTGGACTTAGCGGAGCCGGCAAAAGCACTTTGATTCGCTGTATTAATATGTTGGAAAAGCCCACCCAGGGTACAATTATAGTGGACGGACAAGATATTACCTCACTTGGTAAAAAGGAGCTTCATATGGCTCGGCAAAAGATTGGCATGATTTTTCAGCAGTTTAACTTGCTTTCGTCCCGAAACGTTTTTGATAATATTATGTTCCCGCTGGAGATCGCTCGGGTCCCGGCGAAGGAAGCACAGCAAAGAGTATCCGATCTGCTGGACTTGGTCGGTATTACTGATAAAGCCCGAGTTTATCCGGATCAGCTCAGCGGCGGCCAAAAACAGCGGGTAGGTATTGCCCGAGCCCTGGCCAACAATCCTAAAATTCTTCTATCCGATGAGGCTACTTCAGCCCTTGATCCTCAAACTACCCGCTCTATATTAAAACTATTGAAAGATATAAATAAACAGTTGAATTTAACCATCCTCTTAATAACTCATGATATGAACGTAATCAAGCAGATCTGCGACCGAGTTGCAGTTATTGATGATTCGCAGATTGCCGAGGTGGGAGACGTATTATCCCTATTTTCCAATCCCGGTACCGATATTTCAAAAAGCTTTATAAATGCCCTTGCCAAAAAAGATGAAGTTGAGAGTTATACGGAAAAATTACTCAAAGCGCGGGATAGCTATTCTTGTTTGATTAGGGTATCTTTTATTGGCTCCTCAGCTGGTGATCCTATAATATCTTCCATGATTAAAAAATA
Source organism: uncultured Syntrophomonas sp. (assembly GCA_964589135.1). Lineage (GTDB taxonomy): Bacteria > Bacillota > Syntrophomonadia > Syntrophomonadales > Syntrophomonadaceae > JAAYJK01. The sequence continues at coordinate 20,524 of CAZPSR010000002.1, read as the reverse complement.
TGGCATAGATGCCAATATTCTTTATGGCAACATCGATCAAGTAAAAGAAACCCCTTTTGGCCACCTTACTCTGGAATTAATCGGAAAGCAGGAGGCTGTTGAAGAATCTATCCGTTACTTGTATGCCAATGGCCTGGAAATCGAGGTGATATGATATAATGTTAGGAATTGTAAGTGCGGGAATTTTTGCTAATAACTCCTGGATGGCTGATGCCATAATACTGGCGACCTGGGAAACTTTTTATATGGTTGCCATATCTACGGCATTAAGTTATGTTTTTGGGCTCCCCTTGGGAGTGATTCTGGTAACTACCGACAAAGGCCATATTTTGGAGAGTAACGGGGTTAATCGCATACTGGGTACCATTGTTAATGCAGTTCGCTCCATACCCTTTATAATATTTCTTATCCTGGTAATCCCCCTTACCCGGTTAATAGTGGGCACACCAATTGGTACTATTGCCTCTATTGTACCCCTTACCCTGGCTGCTATTCCTTTTGTAGCCAGATTGGTGGAGACTTCTTTAAGGGAAATCGAATGGGGTCTGATTGAAGCAGCATTGTCCATGGGGGCTAATGCCTGGCAAATCATCCGCAAGGTATTAATTCCAGAAGCACTGCCATCAATTATTCTGGGGGTAGCTATTACTACTATCAACCTGGTCGGGTATTCAGCCATGGCAGGGATAGTTGGAGGAGGTGGTTTGGGTACCCTGGCGTATTATTATGGTTACCAGCGGTATGAGGACGTAATAATGTGGGCTACGGTAATAGTACTTATTTTGTTTGTACAGTTGGTACAAATGCTGGGTGATAAAATGCAATCAATCACCATTAGTAAAAGGAGGTAAGATAATTGAAAAAGGTTCTAGTTTTAGTATTAAGCCTGATGATACTTGCTCTGGGCGTAAGCGGATGTGGTAATGGAAACGAGGATGCTGATCAGCCTGCAAAAACTGAAGCTACTAAAATTGTAGTTGGCGCTACTCCAGTACCCCATGCGGAAATTTTGCAAGTAGCCAAACCACTGCTGGAAAAGGAAAATATTGACCTGGAGATTAAAGTGTTCACTGATTATGTACTTTTAAACCCGTCTTTGAAGGATGGTAAGATTGACGCTAATTTCTTCCAACATATCCCCTATCTGGATGATTACAACCAAAACAATAATGCTGATTTGGTATGGACCGTGCAAGTTCATAATGAACCAATGGGAGTATACTCTAATCGCATCACTGAATTGGACGAGCTGAAGGATGGAGCTGTGGTAGGGATTCCCAACGATGCCACCAACGGTGGACGTGCTCTCCTGGTCCTGGAGTCTGCAGGGCTGATCAAACTGAATGAAGGAGTTGGAGTCAGCGCTACTATCAACGATATTGCTGATAATCCCAAGGATCTCGAAGTGAAAATGATGGATGCCGCCATGTTACCTCGGACCCTGGAAGATGCCGATATATGTGTAATTAACAGTAATTATGCCCTGGAAGCCGATCTTAATCCTGTGGAGGATTCCATATTCATGGAACCCAGTGATTCTCCTTTCGCCAATGTACTGGTAGTTCAGGCCGAGGACAAAGATAACGAAGCTTTAGTCAAGCTGGGTCAAGCCCTGCAATCACCTGAAGTAAAAGAATTCCTGGAAACCAAGTACCAGGGAGCCTGTGTACCATCTTTCTAAACATGCTTATCAAAAAAGCTGCCGGGGGTTTACCCAGCAGCTTTTTTTGGTCATGGGGTCAGTAAATAAAATAACTCGGGGTCTGACTCCGAGTTATTTGTGACTGCTATGCTACCAGATCATGTTCCTTCTGGCTTCACTTTTTAGATAGTCGCGGAAATTAGGGTGGGCAATGCTGATTAATTCCTGGACTCGCTCCCTGACTGACCGCCCGCTTAAACTGGCCACGCCATATTCGGTAACTACATAATCAACATCTACCCGGGAAGTAGTTACAATAGTCCCCGGGGTAAAATGGGGTACAATCCGGGATACACTATCTCCTTTTGTAGTAGAATAAAAAGTTATTATCGATTTCCCGCCAGGCGAACGCTGAGAACCCATGATAAATTCCTTATGCCCTCCGGTGCCGCTGAATTGCTGTGATCCTATTGATTCAGCACAGCACTGACCGGTAAGGTCCATTTCCAATGCTGCATTCATTGACACCATTTTATAATTCCGGCCTATTATCGCCGGGTCATTGACCAGGCTGGCACGATGAAAGGCTACTGCCATATTCTCATCGACGAAATCATATAAACGCCTGCTGCCCAGGGCAACATTGGCCACAAACTTGTCTTTAAATATAGTCTTTTTGCTGTTATTAATGGCCCCTGCTTCATAAAGGTCGACCAGGCTTTCACTGAAAACTTCCGAATGTACACCCAAATCCTTTTTGCCTTTTAAACTTTGGGCAATGGCACCGGGAATACTGCCAAAACCAACCTGAATAGTAGAACCGTCTTCAATTAAATCAGCAGCAAAGCCCCCTATTAAACGATCTTTCTCAGTCAATTCAGCTGGCTCCACTGTAGGCACTTCTCGATTAGTTTCCAGAATATAATCGACCTGAGAAATATGTACATGAGTATCGCCAAAAGTACGGGGAAAATGAGGGCTCACTTCTAAGATTACCTTATCCGCATTTTCCACAAAATCCTTTTCCATAACCGTGGACAAGGAAAGGGAAAAGCAGCCATGCTTATCCATCGGAGAAGCACAACCCAGAAAAATATCCGGTTTTCGGTAGGACATCCTCCGACGGCTGAATTCATGCAATTGGCTGGGAACATAGGAAACCATTTCATCGGAATGGGCTTTTCGCGGCCCCTGAGAATAAAACCAGCTATTAAGCAAAAAATGCTTCTTCATTGCAGGATTCATAAAGAACTCATATTCACCGAGCATATTAGCATGAACTACTGATACGTCTTCTATTCGGTCTTTAATAGTATGGAGCTGGCTCAGAAGGCTTACGGGTTCACAAGCAAGCAGGCTGCAAACAATCTCCTGCCCACTCTTAACCTGCTGTAAGGCTTCCTCAATCGTTACTACTTTGCTCTGATACATCTTCTTGTAATTCATTTATCCACCTCATAGATGATTTTGGAGTCATTCTTTAAAATTATGACACACAAGTCATTCTGCTTTCAAGGCTTATATGCAAAATGACCTATTGCCAGGGTCTTTGATTTAAGCCACGCTCAAAACAGTATCCCATGCCGGGCGCACCATAACAATAACTCGGGGTCAGACCCCAAGTTATTGTTTTCCTGAATTGTCGGAATGTTCAATAAGTTGATAAGTTGGTGTCAGGCACCACAAAAGGGTACAATAGGATTGGTGCATTTAGAATCTAAAAAAGGAGCTTATTATCTTATGATTAATGGAAAAACAAAAAAAACATCGCCATCTGTTGATGAATGGCTAAAAGAAGCAAAAGCAGATCCGGCGGCTTTGCAGGAAGGAATGTTTTTAGTCCATAACGGCATTGTGCGCCAAACCCCCAAGGCCAAGGTCCGCCAGGGAATTGATGATGGTTCGCTGGTAAAAGGATTGGAATTTTCTTATAATGCAGAAAAAGTTGATGCGGCAGTCGCTGAGACCTATAAGATGGACGGCATCTTCCATGTCAGAGTTTGGCTTAATGAAGGCCAGCTTGAACTTGGCGACGACATAATGTATGTACTGATAGGCGGCGATATTAGACCGCATATTATCGATGCCTTGCAATTTCTGGTTGGAAAGATCAAAAATGAATGTGTTACGGAAATAGAACAAATAACGGATGAGGGTTAAAACTAGCGGATATTTAGCTTGACCTCCGCATAGCCCAATGAACAAACACAATCGGCAATTGATGATGTCGATAATAACCATGATAATTGTACGCCTGCCGCTTCATTCTACCGGACGGGATTCCTGCCCGTTAATAAGTTGGTGGCAGGCACGGCAGCACAATCCTCAGGGTAAATATCTCACCCTTGCCCTCAAAGAAGCAGCAGCCGTTATACTTTTCAGCAATCATGGCCATGCTTTTAACCCCAAAGCCATGACCCTCCCGGAGGCTTTGCGGCAAGCCGTTCTCCATTGCCAACTCACCCGTAAAGCTGTTCTCTATAAAAATCAGCAAATTGCCTTTGTGGGTTTGGCAGCTGATTCTTGCTTTTCTGAATTGTTCACCAGCAACCTGTGCAGCAGCTTCTATGGCGTTTTCCAAGCCGTTTGACAGCAGGGCACACAGCTCAGTTTCGGGAAAGGAAAGAGCCTGTGGCAGCTGGGCATCCACTGAAAAAAGAACGCCATTTTTTTCGCTTTCGCCGCAAAGAAGGACAAAATAAGATTGACGGTGTTGTTCTCACAATAATGGTTGGGGGTGATATCCTCGATATCAGCCTGTGCAAGCCTTACATATTTATCCGCCTTTTCAATGTCTCCATCGGCAAGGTACCCGCCAATCAGAGCCAGATGATGCCTCATGTCGTGGCGGTATACGACGGCCTGCTCCTGCGTAGCCTGCAGGGCGGACAATTGTTGTTCTGCACTCTCCAGCTGCAAGGATAAGGCTATCTTTACTCCCTGCAAGGCTTCCTTTTCACGAGCGGATTTTGCTATATCCAAAATCAGAACATAGGCGGTAAGTGTGATAATAAAAATAAGGGTGCGCAGCGAAAAAACTCCTGCAGCCCTGTCAGCGGCAAAGTTATACAGTCCCAACCAGTAGTTGACTATATAATACGCTAACGGAAGCAGGCAAAGCTTTATAAAGCTAGATTCGCTATAGTTTTTGATTAAATGTTTGAAATTTGTTTTGAAAAATCGGTAAATAACCAGCAGTATAACTGCGCATGCGGCAAGGTATGAAATCAAAAATCCTGCCGGATAAAGCCATTTTGCAGTTTGTGAAACGATGGTCAGCACCAAATTGGCTGGGTAAATCAAAAAGACTGCGGTAAACAAGGCGAAAATTACTTTTATTGCGGAGGTTTGGGCTGTAATCCAAAAAATAAAAAAGATAGGAACGTGAATGACCAGTACATAGAGCTTCATGTACTGATCCGTCGGCAAAACTTGAGAAAGTACAGTATTCACCGCCAGAACCAGCAGATTTCCAACCCCGAAAAATATGCGCCGACTACCTTTAAGGTTTTTGATACGGATATCTAAAAGAAGCATCTGCGCAATAATGCCAAACAGAATGGTCATAGCTATTAATAAGCTTGGAAAAGCAGCCATCACTCTACTCCTTTTTCCAGAAACAGATGCTTCATATAGGCCTCCCGCACCTTCCCGTAAAGCAGGCGGGAAATCGGCACCTTTTTTCCGGCATGGGTAATAAGCTCCTTTGACCGGAGCTCACCCACCTGCCAAAGGTTGACAATATAAGAGCGATGCACCTTGACAAACTCAGCGCAGGCCAGCAGTTCTTCCTCAAACGATGCCAGGGAAGCCGAAACCTCCCGTACACTGCCGTCTGCCAGATGAAAATAGAGCTTTTTGTTTATGATCTCCACAAAAGCCAGCTTGGAGAATAAAATTCGGACCATCCCTGACTGGGTTTTGACGGTCAGCCCCTCCAGCGGCTTTTGTTCCTCAGCAATAACTGCATCAAGTATAGAAAAAAGCTTGTCTTTGAAAACCGGCTTTAGGATATAGTCATAGGCCTTGACTGTGTAGCTCTCCACTGCAAACTCCGGTGAAGAGGTAAGGAAGACAATTTTAACTCCCCTATCAAAGGTCCGAACCTCATGAGCGGCCTGCATTCCATTTATCCCCGGCATCAGGATATCCAAAAGCAAAATATGGTAATCTCCCCTGCCCATATTGGAGATAAGCTCTGTAGCGCTTTGAAAGGTCTTGCAGGTCAGCGGTACTTTACTCTCTCGCTGGTATGTATCTATAAAATATGAAATTCGTTCAAGCTCCTGGGAATCGTCATCACAAACCGCAATTTTCAAATCTTCACACCTTCCACAAATTTGAAACCAGCTTAAATTTACCATGAATGATCCACTCTTGCCAGTAAGATTTTACATTTCAGGGCGAAGTCTCATACATTTCAGGCAATCACCAACTCTCTGCGAGAATTTCTATCTATTATAAAAATGAAGCAAGCAAAACATGAGATTATCTTAAACTCCAATATAAATCAAGGAGGAACCTGGCACTGCGATGATATCGGTAAAGCCGGCAACGCAATGTTTGTTTTACCCAAGTTCAGTAAAGGTCAAGAAAAAGGCAGCAAGCCTAAAAGGGAAAGGAGGTATGAAGCCTGACTGCCATTATCGCCTGTGTTATTGCCATCATCAGTACAGCGGCATTTTTAGTTCTGTGGTTTTGGGTGGTACACCGGGAACTGCGAGCCAAAACAGATACCGTGAAAAGCGCCGTAAGTCAGCTGGCCGCCTGCCGCAAAAACCACCTGCAGACCAGAGACGGACCTGAGGAGCAGGATGCGATATCCATCCTCTCCCGCAGCCTGGATATCTACCGTCAGTCGGTGATGCTTTACAACCAGACACTGCTGAAGCCGTGGAACCTTCTTCCCGGATTTCTGTTGGGCTTTCGGCAAATAAAGGAGGGGGAAAACATGTGAAATGAGAGGAGACAAAGCATGAAAAAACTACTTCCTTTAATGTAGACTTGGACACTCAATCAGCAGCAGAAGCTATTCTCTCACGTTGAACGTGGCAGATTTGAACGGCGTGAACGGCGTAAACGGCACGGCTAATAACGCCGCCATCTATGCCACCGGCGACCTGTCCATCGTGTTGGTCGGCGACAATGCTGTCACCGGTGCGAGCTGGTGTATGTAGCCTTGCCGGCAAATACCCCGGCCAATATTACAGACGCTCTTGCTTGGGCGGATACAAGCGGTCTGTTCTCCGGACAGGTACGGTCTTTGCTCCGAACAACAATTCTCCAAGAGCAGATATTGTGACCTATCTTTACCGCAATGAAGGAAGTCCAGCGGTTTAATAAGGATTGGCAGAAGGAGGAACTATGCTCCGCCTACCATAACAAGCACAAATATAATCACACAGGAGGAAAAATACATGAAGAAACGATTACTTAGTATCCTACTCACGTTGTGCATGATGCTCACCCTGCTGCCCACTGTAGCGACGGCAGCCACTATCACCGGAACGGGATACAGCTATGATACAGGGTCAAAGACCCTGACCGTCAAGGAAAAAGGCGCGGCTCAGAGATTCGGAGGCGATTACCAAGAATCTTACAGGAATCAGTGCATAAAAGCAGTAATCCAAGAAGGTGTAACTGAGCTTGGTTATGGTGAATTTGATTTGTTTGCAGCCTTAACCACGGTTGAATTTCCAGCAACCATAACAAAGTTCGGCGGCAACGCCTTTTCTAGGTGCACCAGTTTGACCGAAATTACTATCCCCGAAACCGTGACCGAAATTGGAGATTATACTTTTTCTGACTGCACCGCATTGAAAAAGGTAACGCTCCCAAGCAACCTGAAATCAATCCCGAAAGGTATATTTAGTGACTGCGCCAGCCTAGAGACCATCACATTCAATAATTCAAATTCAAATAATGTGCAATCAATCGGTATTAGCGCCTTCGGGGGCTGCACAAACCTAAAGTCCTTCGGAATTCCCGCTAATGTGACCTCCATCGGTGAAACGGCCTTTTATAACTGCAGCAGTCTCAGCACCATCACAATCCCAAGCAAAGTGAGCTCTATCGGTACCAGAGCATTTGATGCTTGCACGAGCCTTACGTCTGCCATCTTCCAGAATAGCATGACAGCTCTGCCACAATCTATATTTTATGACTGTGGCAATCTAAGCTCCGTCACCCTGCCAAGCAATCTGCAGACCATCGGCATAGATGCCTTTAGATCCTGCACTAGCCTGAGTTCCATCAACATCCCTAGTACTGTGACCTTAATTGACTCAAGGGCTTTCCGAGATTGTTCAAACTTGTCTGCCGTTAACTTTGCAAGTACGAGTGCGTTGGACGTAATCAATGACTATAGCTTTGACGGCTGCAGCAGTCTTAGTTTTATCATAATCCCAAGCAAGGTGACGAGGCTCGGCTACAATGCATTTTCAGGTTGCACGAATATTACAGCAGTGTTTGACCCACCAGTGGCTCCAGTACTAGACGCATATGGCATTGTATTTCAACCTGCTGATGGGTATAAGCTTTATGTGCCAAAAACTGGCACGGGCTACTCTGGTTATGGTTGGACAAATCTCGTAGTGGGTAATGTGGGACTGTCTAACCTGACACTGAGCAGCGGCGAACTTTCCCCGGCGTTTTCTTTTAATCAATACAGCTATACCACAACGGTACCCACTGGAACCGGCAGCATCACCGTCACCCCCACCTCCTTCAGAGGCGAGACTATCACGGTAAATGGTACCGCTGTCGTCAGCGGTCAGGCATCCAATGTAATCTCCTTGACAGAGAATACTACCACGGTCACGATTCAGGCTACATACGGCACCACCGTCGAAACCTACACCATCCAGGTAACAAAGGCTCCCGCCATTGTGGATATCTTCACGCTAGACGGCAAAGTGACCGCACCCGCCAAAAACGGAATACCCTCTGTCACCGCGATTGATACGGCTCAGTATACCGGCACGGTGAGTTGGAAAGACGCTTCCGGAACCGCTGTGGGCAGCAATTTCATCGGCGGCACAGCCTACATCGCCACCGTTACCCTGACGCCGAAGTACGGCTACACGTTCTCAGGTGTTTCTGCCAATTCATTTACATATTCGAATGCTACCGTTACCCACTCAGCCGGTGACGATGGAAATTTGATTGTGAGCATTGCGTTTCCCGCTACTGCGGTGCGTGAATTAGTGTCCATTGCCATCACAGCACAGCCGGAAAAGAAGAGTTATAAGGTTGGAGAAACCTTTGACAAAACGGGCATGGTCGTCACCGCAACCTATGACGACGGCACAACGGATAGCAACTTCACAGACTACACTGTAGACAAAACGGATCCTCTGAAATCGACCGACTCCTCGGTCACTGTGACGGCGAAAAACACAAGCATTTCTTCGCAGCAGTTAATTGAGGTTAGCAAACTGGATGGCCCCCCCGCACCAACTGTTACCTTCTCCTTTGACGGCGAAAACGCCAACAAGCTGATGGGCGCAGCCAGCACGATGCAATATAGTCTGGACGGCGGAGTAGCTTGGTCTAATTGCACGGAAGACATGATGTTAGCAGACACTCAAATCTCGGCAGATAAAGATATCAAAGTGCGCATTAAAGAAACATCTACCACCTTGGCCGGTGAAACCCAAACCATTGATATATTGGCAGGCCCGGCTGCACCGAACGGTATCACCGCCACCGATTGCACCACAACAGAAAATAACAACGGAAAGCTAAGTGGCATCACTACTGCAATGGAGTATAAACTATCCACCACGTCCTCTTGGATGGCAGTCAGTAGCAGTGAGATCACCGGCCTTATAAGCGGTACATATGATCTGCGACTCAAAGCCACAGGGCAAACTCTCCCGGGCAGTCCATCCTCTGTCACCATCAGCCCTTATATTCCTGCAACCGTTTCCAACTTGGTACTGGACAGCCATGTGACCGCGCCGGCCAAAAACGGAACACCCAACACCGCTGCGATTGAAACGACCCAGTATACCGGCACGGTGAGTTGGAAAGACGCTTCCGGAACCGCTGTGGGCAGCAATTTCATCGGCGGCACAGCCTACATCGCCACCGTTACCCTGACGCCGAAGTACGGCTACACGTTCTCAGGTGTTTCTGCCAATTCATTTACATATTCGAATGCTACCGTTACCCACTCAGCCGGTGACGATGGAAATTTGATTGTGAGCATTGCGTTTCCCGCTACTGCGGTGCGTGAATTAGTGTCCATTGCCATCACAGCACAGCCGGAAAAGAAGAGTTATAAGGTTGGAGAAACCTTTGACAAAACGGGCATGGTCGTCACCGCAACCTATGACGACGGCACAACGGATAGCAACTTCACAGACTACACTGTAGACAAAACGGATCCTCTGAAATCGACCGACTCCTCGGTCACTGTGACGGCGAAAAACACAAGCATTTCTTCGCAGCAGTTAATTGAGGTTAGCAAACTGGATGGCCCCCCCGCACCAACTGTTACCTTCTCCTTTGACGGCGAAAACGCCAACAAGCTGATGGGCGCAGCCACTTTGATGCAATACAGCCTGGACGATGGAATCAGCTGGTCAGACTGCAGCGAGAATATGGATTTGTCCAGCGCCGACATTAGCACCAGCGGCATTAAAGTGCGTCTTAAGGAAACGGAAACTACCAAAGCTGGCGAAGTTAAGACCATCAGCATAAGCAAGGCAGCAACACCCATCGCCACCGCAAGCAACGCGACAGTGTCCGGCAAGGGTACCATTGTTGGCGTGGCTACCGAAATGGAGTATAAATTGTCCACAGATTCCACCTGGACAAGCGGCGATGGCAACCCCATTTCTCTGGATCCCGGTACCTATCATGTAAGGGTCAAGGCCACCGGCACGGTACTGGCCAGCGACAGCCAAGAGCTGACCATCTCAGAGTTTGTAAAGGGCACGCCTACTAAATTTGATCTGACCTATTCCCTGACTGCATTAGTCTATGACGGTAATGCCAAGCCCCTGTCCGTGACGGCTGTGTCTAGCAAGAACTTGGGCGCAATCACCGTTTATTACAATGGCAACGCTATCGCCCCTGCCAATGCAGGCACCTACGGCATTACTGTAGACATTGTCGGCAATGCAGAGTACAACGCTGTAACCGGACTGTCGCTGGGTAACTACACTATTGAAAAAGCGGACCATACCGGCGAAACGACAGCGTCCAAGACGGTTCGGTCAAACAAATCAGAAAGCAATCTGACGATTGCTCTGCCCACCGACCTCCCCGAAGGGGCAAGCTACGCTGCGTCCGGCACCGTTGGCGCTACTGCTGCGCTGATTGCCAGCCACTCCGTGGATGGCACAACGCTGACTTTTAGCACCGCCAGTCACGCAGCTACCAGCGCCACCATCACCATTCCTGTCACCGGAGCTAAAAACTACAACGATTATGACGTGGTGGTTACCATTACCGCCGAAAACAAGGAAACAGTCACCATTTCCGGCTTAACTGCCGCCTCCAATCTGGTCTACGACGGTATGCCCCAAATCGGCTACACCGGCACTGTGACCGTTTCCGACAGCAAGGTTCCTACGAATGAGTTGCTCTACACCTACACCAGCACCGATGGCGGTGGCTATAATGCAACCACAGCCCCCACCGATGCAGGTGCCTACAAGCTGGCGGTCTCCGTGGCAGATACAAATGGTGACTACACCGGTGCACACGCAGACATTACTTTCACCATCGCTCAAGCCACCATCACCGTCACAGCAAAGGACAAGAGTGCCTATGTGGGCGCCACTGCGCCGGTGCTGGGCGATGATGATTACACCGTAACCGGGCTGGTAAGCGGTGAGACGCTAAAAACCAAGCCCACTATTGCATACGCCAGCGCACCTGACATGACTAAGACAGGTACGATGGCCATTAATATCACCGGCGCTGTAGCTCCTGACGGCGGCAACTACAACGCAATTATCCACGAAGAAGGCGTCCTGACCATCAGCAACCGCCCCTCCTCCGGCGGCGGCGGTAGCTACACTCCGCCTCTGGTCACCGAGATTGACAATGGCGGCAGTATGACCGGCGCAAACCTTGACCGGCTGGTTTCCGGCGGAAAAACCCTGACAGTGGACGGTGATAACGGCGCAAAGCTCGTGTTCGGAACCGACGCCCTCAAGGGCATCGTTAGCCAGACCTCCGGCAGCATCAAGGTGGAAATGAAAGATGTTTCCGCCGACTATAAAAACGAACATCCTGATCGGCTGGTCGTATCTCTGACGATCACCGCGGGAGGCAAGCACATCACCAGCTTCGGAAACGGCACCGCGACAGTATCCCTTCCTTATGAACTGAAAACCGGAGAAAAAGCAGAGGAAGTTACCGTATGGTATCTGGCGGAGGACGGCACAATGAGCGAAGTGCCCTGTAGCTATGATTCGGCCACTAAGCTGGCAACCTTTAAGGTCAATCACTTCTCCCTGTACGTCGTAGGTACTAAGGATGACGCCTCATGGGCAAATCCCTTCAGTGATGTGAAGGAAGGCGACTGGTATTATTCTGCAGTGCAGTACGCAGCACAGAATGGCCTGATGAAGGGAACCGGCAGCAATACCTTTTCACCCGGAGTCGTTACCAACCGCGGCATGATTGCCACGATTCTGTACAATCTGGACGGTTCCGGCGAAACTGCGCAAAGCACCTTCAATGATGTAAAACCCGGCGCATATTATGCCAATGCCGTAGCCTGGGCTCAAAAGAAAGATATCATAACAGGATACGGCAACAAAATGTTTGGTCCTGATGACAGCATAACCCGGGAACAGCTGGCGGCCATGCTCTGGAAATATGCAGGCTCACCTGCGGCAGTTGACAGCCAAGTACTTGCCGCCTTTAAAGATGCCGGAGAAATATCAGCCTATGCCCAAAACGCTCTGGCCTGGGCAAATCAAACAGGGATTATAAACGGCAAGGGCGGTGGCGTGCTTGATCCCCGAGGCCAAGCCACCAGAGCCGAGGCAGCACAGATTATGCAAAACTTTTTGCGGGAGTGTAAATCTTTCTGTGTAACTGGAATAATCCACCAGACCTTTGTTAATACTTTTATAGTAGCGTAAACAGGGCAACGCTGAGAAGCGCCCCACGCTTGCTACGGCTTATACGGTGAAACAGCGGGCATACTGTCCGCTGTTTCTTTTCATTTTACTGGTAAGTCCACGGTTTATTAAGAAACGCTTATTATCACTTGTCGGTCATACTCCTCCGTGGCTGGAGAAGAGAAAATAGGATCTCCCGATCCACTACACCATAACAATGTCAAACGTGCCGAGCCCTCCGACCCCGGGGAAGTGCTTTCGTCTAGCCTTATTGACTTCCAGGATGTTGCATTCTGCTCAGGCAATAGCATCTTCCTTCCCATGTTCGGTATTTCGGGACTGGACACCTTCAGCTACTGCTTTCGGCCCGTTTGCTTGTTTGTCTTGGCTTTAAGACAGCGGTTACCCCCTGCCCTCCAAGACTAACTACCGGCGGTTGGCTAACCTTACCGGACGGGATTCCCACCCGTTATATGATGTAGCCTTACTCGGCCGCACTGCCTGGCACCAAAAGTCGATAAAGGATCTGGGCCAGCTCTGCTCTGGTAGCGATGCCCTGGGGGTCAAAAATATTGTTGCCCTTGCCTTTGATCCAACCCTGGGCTGATGCATAGGCCACGGCTTCCTCGGCCCAATCGGACAGCTGGTTGCTGTCGGCATAAGTTAAACTCCCGCTGCTTTCCGTTATCTGACCCGCATTTTTAAAGTAGTTGTAAATAATGACTACCATTTCTTCCCGACTTATGGCCCGGTCAGGCTCAAAGCTGTTGTCTCCCACCCCCTGGGCCAGGCCTAGCTGCTTGGCTGCCGCCAAAAATCCGGTGTACCAGCTATTACCTGCATCAGAGTAGTTCTCTCCGCTCCTTTCCTCAATAGCAAAGGCCCGGCATAACATGCTTATGAATTCAGCCCTGGTAACGGTTTTATGGGGGGCATATTCCTGTTCCGATACCCCTTTGGCAATACCTTTTTCCGCTATAAACAACAATGCCTGGTAGAACCAGTCGGTTTTCTGAACATCCACAAATGGAAGCTCATACCCTGGGGTTTCTGGGGAAAGAACCTCATCTTTATCTTCTCTGCTGGAGGAACTGCCCGTGGAGCCTCCAGGGGGCAGCACCTTCACCAAAATCCTCTGCCTGATATTTTGATCCTCGGTTCTGGCAATAATGGTGGCCAAGCCTTCTTCCAAGCCTCGAATCCTGCCGGTCTGATCAACGGCAGCTACCAAAGGATGGTCGGAGCTGTAGGACATTTTTTTATTGCTGGCATCAGCCGGTAATATTTCAGGTCTAAGGGTATAAGTATCTCCCTTCTTCAGGCTCAGCTCGCTCAAAACCTGGCCATTTCCGTCCAGTATGACCATACGGGCAACCCTTACCGGTGCCGGGGGATAAGCTACAATTACGGTAAAAGTAGCGGTCTTGCTGCTATCGTCCATAGAAGTTGCGGTAATCTGCGCCGTCCCCTCACCCATGGAAAGTACTTTCCCGTCATCGCCAATCTTAACCACATCCGGGCTGGAAGAAAGCAGCTGCACGGTTTTATCCAGGCTTCCCTGCTCCTCGGGATTAACCGGGGTAAAGACTAAGGCATCCCTAATATTCTGGGTGATATCAAGCCCCGGCTCCACCGTTATATCAGTTCCGGTCAGACTTTGAATAGCTGCGCCGGGAGGAACGGTCCCCAGCTCGGTATAGTCTGCGCTCATGGAGAAACCGGCATAATCGGCCACGGCCTGGTTAACCCTCAGATTATACTCTGCCCCCGCTGACAGGGGTACAGTGGCCGCAAATCTTGCCACTTTAGTCAGGCTTAAGTTGTTTACCCCTGCTTTGACCGGAACCGGGTATTCGATGCTGCCCTTTACCAGGCTTCCCTGCTTGTCAGTAAGGCTAATGGAATTTGATTCTTCCAGGGATCGGATATCCATGTACTTGCTGAAATATACATCCACATAGCGTCCACCGCTGCCCCAGACGGTCTTTTCAACTGCCGGCGGCGCCAGTTTCACCAAGGGGATATTAACCTCCAACTGGGGAGGAGGCACCGGCAAAGCGTCGCTGTAGGCGGTCTGATAGCCATCCTTGACGTATTGCACCATCCACCATCCTGGGGGCACATCCCAGGCGTATCTGCCTACAGCATCGGTAGTCTGGGGATTTTCCTGCAAATACCAGCTGGCGTCCCAGAACTGCCAATCATGGCTGGCCTTGGCATCAGCTGCATTTGGTGCCGCATCTTGGGGAAGGAAAAGGGCTGTGGCCGTCACTCCCTCAATGCGGTTGTCTTCTACTCCTTCATATACAAAGCCGCTGGGGTCTAAAAGCCAATAGGGTATGAAAGGCTTTCTTCTGTACCGCTTAGGTTTATCATCGTCGGTATCTATCCACTTGTCACGTTGGTATACATACCAGTACCAGTACCAATAGGAGTCCATAGGTTCAACTTGGTAATCCCCCCAGGGGTCTTGATAGCTTTCGTAATACTCCTCCTCGCCTCCGGGCATCCTTCTCAGCTCGGCCATAAGCCGGTTGTAGTCGGATTGGAACTCCTTGTCAAACATATCACCCAGGAGCTTACCGGATATTAAATCGGCTGCTCCTATTACCACCTGCCCCAGCAAGGGAACCAGATTCCCGGCTTCTGCCACCGAGCTTCCAATATAACCCAGGGATTTGCCCATTAAAATATCTTCTCCCATCATGGCGATCTGCCGGTCATAATACTCCGCCAAATGAGCTTCCAGGTTGGGTCGTACATTTTCGTATTTGTGCATCAACTCAATCATTTTTCCGGTAGTGGCAAGATCTCCGGCAGCTCCTGCCAGCTCATTGGCATCGCTGGCCACGTCAAGGGCCGTCTTGACGGTTCCCAGACCAATCGCAGCCATAGGAGTAAACTGCTGTTGCTGGTAGTCGGCTGGTTGAGGTAAAAGTCGCCGGTCCAGATAAGCTGTTATCCTATATTTCCCATCTATAAGTTCATAGGAAAAATCATAACCATAAAGTCCGTTCCCTAGATTGGTGTAGTTTTTAGCTTCCCGAGCATCAAAATCTGCGGGCTCAACGGTCATACTGGCAGTAATACTCTTCTCCGGCATGCTGAGTCTGAACTCGGGAATGTTCAAAGCCTTTATATATCCGTCAGTATCATACTCAATATAGACGTCTTCGGAGCTAGTTCCCGGGTCGGTGAAGGCAGCTTCTGCATCTCTAACCGATGCCGGGATCAGGTCCCGGTAATATTCCGATATATTGTCGGGCTTAACCAATATCTCCTCGTAATCCACATTGATTTCATCATTAGTATAGACAGCAAAAGGAATTATGGCGCTAAACTCATTGCCCTGGCGGGTAGCAGCACATCCCGCAATCTTAACATTCCTTACCTTATCGTTGTCATTAAAGGCAACGCTGACTAGAAAATCCCCATGCCCGCTCATGGCAAAGGGGAAAATAACACTGCCGTCGGTAACTTGGATCTTAATTGAACTGGCGCCTTGTCCCAGTGTAAATTCGGTCATTTTGACCCCTTCAACCCCAACCAGGATCAAATCTTTAGCCGAATACTGCACTCCCTCTACCTCGGTTATGGCGCTTAGGTGATGGAATAGGGGAGCGCCCATACTGGGAAGTACCAGGCTGGCAGACCATTGGCCGGTTGAAGTAGCTTGGGCCTCACCTATTTTGATGTTTCCATCATAAAGCTCTACCCTATTGTTGGCAGGTGCCAGACCGCTGAACTTAACAGGCTCGGTCATAAGCTCTTTATCCAGATCCAGGGGAGAATCTAAAGTTATCATCTTGGTAGGAATTTGGCAGCTAGCAAACATTTCCGACCGGGGATTATCCCACACCACAAATCTCAGCTCGGCGCCGGCCTGTATGGTTTCGTACCCAGCCGGGTTGTTGATCTTGACCTGATAAGTCAAAGTGCCCGCCGCTCCCTTAATGCATTCTTTGAGATCAAGAGTTATGGTGCCGGCACCCTGGTCAACCACCGGATTTATAGTTAAATCCCCCCGGCTCATCCGGTGCATGGCGGAATTGTCAACGTAGGTGGTGCCTGCTGGTATTTGTGCTACCAGATCCAGCTGGCTAGAGCTTATGATACCGATTTCATCATAATCATAGACCACCCTTAAGGTAACAATGCTTCCGGGCAGGGCTGCAGTCTTGTTGGCAGTAATACTGCTGGGCCCATTATACCTGAAGCAAAGATCTGATTTATTATAGCTTAACTCCTTTAGGCCCAGGTCTATAATTTCTCCGTCCTTGACCTGGAGGTTTTCTATTCTAAGGTAATTGGGATTGTAGGACCAATTGGAGTAATGCATGCTGCCATTTCTATCCCAGGTTAATACAATATTATAGATCCCCTCCGGCAAGCTGCTAGTAATATAGGGGGCAGCTGACTCAGCTCTGCCAACATATTGCCCATTATCGGCTTTATACGCATACAGGTACCTTTTTTCGCCTATCCTGGTACCTCCGTTGGAGTCTGTGACCTGGGCTTTTATGCTGCCTCTTTCAGTTAATAAAACTGTGACTTCAGCATAATTGTCCTCATTTATGACCGCGGTGGCTGATCCTTTTCCTAAACCAAAGTTTTTTCCATCGGCTGATACCTCTACTATATCTCCCGGTTTTCCTGGTATGTAAAAATACCCTTTCCCATCGCTGCTATAGTTGGTAGCCCCGGTGGTCTGGTTCATGACCTCTACTTGTGTACGACCCACCAGGCTTAGACTTCCTTGAACGGCATGCAAGATAATCTTCCCTATATTTCCGGATAGATCCTTGGTATCCAGGCTTACCTTTACTGTGGGCTTTACATAGGGCGGTATGGTGATATCAAGGGTGTTGACTCCCTCCTCCAGGATAATAGTCTCGTGCTTCTCCATATCACTTACATAACAGCTTGCTTCAATTTCGCCCGGTATTTTAGCCAGCTCCAGGGTATACTTACCCTCTTGGTCGGTTTGCGTATTCAAGCTAATTCCTATAATGGGAGTCCCGCCTTGGTATACGGTCTTGGACAAGTATAGATAAGCACCTGTTACAGGAACTCCGCTTTGGTTCTTAACTGTACCGGTAAGGGTTACCATGGGGGCTTTCTTTAAGCTGATTTCGAACTCATTGTCACCGATTGCAGTTATTTCTGCATTTAAAGATCCAGACTGATACCAGTCGGATCCATCATTCTCCTTTGATCTATAGGCGGTGGTCAATTCAATCTGTGAGCCTTTTAAGGCGTTGCTTATGAAATAAGGAGCTTCTGCTACCGCATAACCATTGGCATCGGTGTTGGCATAACGGGTGGCTATGGTACCATTGGTACGGGTTGTTTTCCCGCTTACCATGACATTTTTTAGCGGGAGCCCGGTATCATGGTCAATAACCCGGACTTTGACATTAGCGGGAGCCTTGATCTCATAACTACACACCTGTTCCAATCCGCCCTTGATATCCATGGCCTGACTTTGATATAGCAGTTGATAATTGGCATCGAAATGCCGAAGAATATAATCCCGAGAGCTATCCAGGCCTTCAACCGTAATTTGGCCTTCAGTCAACTGCCCGGTAAAGCTACCGCCGCCTTTGACACTGCTGATGGAGACCAATGATGAAGCCAAATGCTCAGGATCCATCTCGGCCGGCAGCTGCACGTTAACCTTAAGCCGACCCGCTATCCGAGTGTTAATCTCGGCTGTCAATGGTGTGCTTCCGGGCAGTTGGGCCTCCAGGGAGACTATTTCCCATATGCCTTCCATAAGAATAAAATCTGCAGTGTATTTTTTGCTGCCAGCTGCGGTTTCAGCCAGAGTGACCGAGCGGGTCTTTTCTTCGATATTGCTATGTTCACTGTTCCATTCCCGGCAGTTTACAGTAAGCTCAGGCTGCAAGCCGGTTTCCGTGGAAATCAGTTCTATTTCCACGGTATCCCCCATATAAAAGGATCCTTTAATATTTTTCCGTGGGGCATTAAGCTTTAATTCTACTATCTCCGGCATTGTGGGTGAATTGGTGGTAATACTTACGCTAGGTCCGTCACTGGTCCACTGCCCATCCCCATCTCCGGCCTGCACCTGGAAATGATAGAGGGTAGAAGGAGCCAGTCCGGTAACTTGATAGGCAGCAGCGGTGGCGTCCAAGGTGTGAACAAGCTCACCATCCCCGAATATTTTGTAGCCAGTCACCCCCTGGTCGTCCTGGGCCGGGGTCCAGCTTAAGTTTACCCCGTTAGTAGTAATATCGCTGGCGCTCAGCGTACTTTCTGCCGGCCAGCTGGGGGGATCGCTGAGGGGGGGCTCCAAGGTACTGACCGTAAGGCTGGGGCCGTCCCTGGTCCATTGGTTCCCGGCATCCCCGGCCTGTACCTGGAAGTGGTAGGAGGTAGAGGGAGCAAGATTGCTAATTTCAGTTCCGTTGACAGTTCCGGCAACTGTCCCCACCAGAATATCGCCCTGGTATATCTTGTATTCACTCACCCCCAGGTCATCCTGGGCTGGGGTCCAGCTTAAGGTTACCGAGTTATGGGTGACCAGGGTGGCGGTCAGCTCGCTCCCTGCCGGCCAGCTGGGAGGAGCAATACCAGTTGTGTCCTGTATATTGATGCTTAAACTGGCCTGGGGTCCTGCGCTGAACTCTACCGTTAATACTAGTTCCCCTACCGGCTGGGCTGCCAGATATTCCTTTGTGATAGTCAGAAAATACTTGTTTTCGCTGTCCTGGCTGACACTGTAGTTATCACTTCCTAGTGAAACCTGGTCCTTCTTAACATCAGTAATTGATAAAATATTATGCCACCATTGAATTTCAGTACCTACATCGGCCTGATAGGCCGGGTTCTTATCAAAATTAGCTTGCTTCGGCGACAGATCGGCCCCCTCCGCCGGGGTGCCGGTTACCTGTAAAGGCTCGGTTTCGGCATAATAGCCATTGCAGCTTACCTTGACCTTTCTACCGTCATCCTCCGCTGTCAAAATGGTTCCATGGGCAGGCTCGGTGCTAATGCCCATGGGCTCGAAGTCACTGTACTCTATAGGACCTATGGTAGATTCATCACTGTAATGCAGGATTACCAACAAATTTTCATAGATGGGATTTCCATAATCGTCATAAGATAATAAATCCAGGGCCTCTCCCACAGTGTAGATCAATTTGGGCTGTCTTTCCACCGTAATCCCACTTACCGTTGGGGTTGAATTTTGTACCTGCATACCTCCGGCAGCATCAGCTTCTTCTCCCGGAATCCCTTCAGAAACCGTGCTTGTAGCCTCAGAGCTGTCAGCTAACGGAAGGGCTGTTGCTTGATTGACTGGAAATATGGTCAAGGCAAAAGCAACAATTAAAAAGATCGCCAGAATCTTTTTCACACCATACACCTCCTCATTTTAATTGTATTAAGCAATTGGCGGTATTAATAGGCTGAATATGCTTATTATTAGTATGGAAAATGCGATTTTAGAGGGGCATGACACACGATAAGTTGATAAGTTGGGATAAGTTGGTGCCTGGCACGATAAGTTGAAAAACTGCCCCCTGGCAGCATTTCTGGTGTAATCATTAGAGTGAATATAGTGAAATTATTGCGACAAATTGATGCTTAATTATTACTATATATTCTTCCTATTTTCCCCATATCCTTTAGAGGGGCAAAATTTAAATTAAGAAAAGTGCGCCTTTCTATCTATCCTTAGGGGATGTTTGTTTTCTCCGTTGCTCTCCGTTTCCAGCTGTCGTCTGGAAGGCACCAGTCTTCAGGGCTTAATGCCCATTCCTTCAGATGC
>CAZPSR010000001.1:5276-33303 GCA_964589135.1 uncultured Syntrophomonas sp. | reverse complement strand
TCCCGCCCTTCCACAATCGGCCAAACATCTGCGGTCTCCATGCGTCCCGAACTCAGAGTATCCAATAGTTTGGAATGGGGCATGATTTCCAATATGTGCTTGCCTATCACTTCACTGCGCCTCTTTTTAATGATATCCAGGTAAGTATTATTCATTACGGTTATATAGCCATCCTGGTCCACAATAGTATAAGCAGCATAGGGGCTTTCGATTAAACCCTGAAATATTACATTAAATTCAAGATTAGTTTCCTGTAATTTGTTTACCAAAAATTTAGGGACGGAAATATCCAGTACCAGGGTATGCCCAATAGCACCAATGACCTCTTCGTCCTGCATAATAGGCAAACGATTTACTATCATATTGTTTCCGTTTACTGCCCATACATCTACTTTATCCGCCAAACCAGTTTCTATAACCCGGGGAAGTTTGGAATGAGGGGATGCTTCCATAACCGGTCGGCCAATAGTATCCTCCAGCTTGCGGCCCAAAATATCCAGGTAGGTTTGGTTAACATGGGTGACCTTCATATCCTTATCAATGACAATATAGCCCATGTTGGGACTGCCGATAACCTGGTCCAGTATTCTATTAAACCTGGGCTTGTTCTTCTGGTATTCTTTAACTAAAGACTCAGCCCGGGAAATATCCGAAAACAGGCTATAAATAAAGGCCCCTACCACTTCTTGGTCCTTTTTTATCGGTATCCTGGCCACGACCGTATCACGGCCATTGATGCTTAGAGTATCTGCTTCATCAATATGGCCGCTCTTCAATACCTTCAGAAGCTTGCCGTCTGGAACAATATCCATAAAATATTGCCCTAAGGCCTCTTCCTCCCGCAATCCAATCAGGTCCAGCAGAGTTGGGCTGATTTTTCTAATATTTTTATCGATATCTACGGCCATAAAAAAAGCATTAGGGTTTTGTTTTAATGAATCACATATGTTGGAATAGTCAAAATATAATTCTTGCATATAATTACCTGCTTCTTAGCTTTTCCGACATTTAGCGACATATATATTGTACCATCTTTAGCTGAAAAGATTAAATGCATATAAAATACAATATCCTATTTCATTGAGATTATCCCTTTAGCTACCCAGGTTACACTTGTGGGTAGATCACCCCTGATCCCCCATAAGGCAAAAAGCCCCTATGGCGGGGGTTTTCAAGAAGGTCCCCAAATGATGTTGTGAATTTAATAACATTATACTTGCAAAATTTATGCCATTTAATTTTCCGTTCCAAAATGGCCCTTAAAGGTCTAGATTCCCCTTATCCAGGTATTACCGTATTTAAATTTACTTCATTGGGTAATTCCGACCATACACACATGTGTTACCATAAGGCCTGGAAACTGGGAACAAGTCCTTTTAGGCCACGGAAAAATCTATTTTGGAATTGCGGGTAAATACCCTGGCAGAGTCTATTGACCCCAGTGCATAGCTAAGACTAGCTTATGGAATAATGTAAATAAGATTCACCTATGGAAAGTTATATTTCGGGGTTTTGCTGAAGTTTTTTTAGTTGAATCAATAATCAAATTGATCTGCTGCTAAACTGGGAATTATTAAGGAAGGATGATGAAAAATGACCGCCAAGGATTTGCTGGATAAGGGTGCAGTACTGCAACGTGATAAGGAGAGCTATGCGGTAGTTCCCCATATGCCGGGTGGACTAGTAAGTCCAGATGCTTTGAGGAAAATCGCCGATGTGGCGGAAAAATATCAGGCCCAGGCTCTGAAGCTGACTTCTGCCCAGCGTTTGGCTATTGTAGGCTTAAAGGAAGAAGATCTGGATCATGTATGGCGGGATCTGGATATGAAACCCAGCCATGCCATCGGTCTTTGTGTCCGCAGCATCAAGTTTTGCCCAGGGACTACCTTCTGCAAACGGGGTCAGCAGGATGCGGTAAGTCTGGGATTAAAGCTGGATGAACGTTACCATGGGATGGAACTGCCTAACAAGTTTAAAATGGGCATTAGCGGCTGTGCCAACTCTTGCGGAGAAAACCACTTTCGGGACGTGGGAATAATGGGATTGGCCAAGGGTTTTAGGCTGATGGTAGGTGGCAATGGGGGCGTAACCCCCCGTATTGCGCAAACTATTTATGACGGCCTGGACGAAGAACAGGTGCTGGAAAAGGTAGACAAGATAGTGCAAGTTTATGCCCAGAATGCCAAAAAGAATGAGCGTTTAGGCAAATACATCGAGCGGGTCGGCCTGGAGGAATTCAAGAATCAATTGTAAACGTGGTGCCGGGTATTAAGTTATTAAGTTAATACCCGGCACCTTTAACTATTAGCTCTGGGTCTGAGTGGCGACTATGCCGGATGCTCCATATTTTTCCCGCAGGCGGGGTTTTTCTATCTTACCCGTGGGATTGCGGGGAATTTCATCGAAAACGATTACTCGCGGCCGTTTGTAACGGGGCATAGGAGCACAATAAGCTCTGATTTCTTCTTCGGTACAGGAGTGGCCTGGTTTTACTTCTATGATAGCGGCAGCTATTTCTCCCAGCCGCTTATCTGGCAATCCTATTACTGCAACATCCTTAATAGCATCATGAGCCCGCAGGAAGTCTTCGATCTGGACCGGATAGAGGTTTTCTCCACCGCTTATTATTACATCTTTTTTCCGGTCTACCAGGTAAATAAAGCCGTCTTCGTCCATCTGAGCCATATCTCCGGTATACAACCAGCCGTTCCTAAGTACAGCTGCCGTTGCTTCGGGATCGTTGTAATAACACTTCATAAGTCCCGGTCCCTTGACCGCCAATTCTCCTACCTTTCCCAGGCTTACGGGGCAGCCATTCTCGCCACATATTTTGACTTCCCAGCTGTAACCTGGGATACCAATAGCGCCAACTTTATGAATATTCTCCAGGCCTAAATGGACACAACCGGGCCCAATGGCTTCACTGAGACCATAGTTGGTATCATAAAAATGATGGGGAAAATACTTCTTCCATCTCTTGATCAGGCTGGGTGGGACTGGTTGAGCCCCGATATGCATCAATCTCCACTGGGAGAGATTATAATCCTCCAGCTTTACTAGGCCACTTTCAATAGCATCCAGGATGTCCTGAGCCCAGGGAACCAGCAGCCATACAATAGTAACCTTTTCCTCAGAAACTGTTTTCAGTATCCATTCCGGTTTAACTCCCCTTAGCAACACCGCCTTGCTGCCGGCTAAGAGACTGCCAAACCAGTGCATCTTGGCCCCGGTATGATATAAAGGCGGGATGCACAAAAAATTATCTTCACGACTTTGCTTATGGTGTTCCCTTTCAGTATAAGTAGCAGACATCAAACTTTGATGATTATGCAGAATAGCTTTGGGAAAACCAGTAGTCCCAGAAGAAAAATAGATAACCGCTTCATCCTGATCGGATAGCTTTATGGCCGGAGCCTCGGAAGAACAATTGGCCGTGAGGCGGTCATAGCTCTCGGCAAAGGTGGGACGGTTTTCACCAGCATAAAACAGTATCCTTACTGCCGGCAAATCCTGATAAATGCTTTCCAGCCGATCGATAAATTCGGGGCCAAATATTAAGCCCACCGTTTCGGATAGATTTAAACAATACTTAATTTCTTCCGCAGTGTAACGAAAGTTTAGGGGCACTGCAATCGCACCAGTTTTTAATATGCCAAAATAAATAGGCAGCCATTCCAGGCAATTCATTAACAGAATAGCTACCTTATCCCCTTTTTGTATTCCTCTTTTGCGCAGCAAATTAGCAAATCGATTGGCTTTCTCATCAAATACCCGCCAGGTCATATCCCTGCGGTATTCTCCAGCTGGGCTGTTTTCAATCAGCTCGTATTCCAGCCAGGTTACATTATGACTTTCCTGAAGATCCATGTTGATCTCGGTAAGACAGGTCTCCTCCCCATACAAAACAGCATTCTGCGCCAGTATTTCTGTTATAGGCATTATTACTTTCCTCCCGTTCTACCTTTACAATTTCTTTGGCCTATAAAATATAACCCCGTACTTCGTAATAGGATTAAAAAGTACTACACCCAAATTATAAAGCCAGAACGCAAGTTAATCAATAGGGGACAGGGGGACAGGTTCCTCGTCCCAGTCCCCCTGTCCCCAACCAGATCTAGCGCAGAACTGAACCCGCAATTATCATACGCTGGGCTTCGGAGGTGCCTTCCCCGATTTCGGCCAATTTCACATCCCGGTAGAAGCGTTCGGCCCTGGATCCTTTTACGAAACCGTAACCACCTAGAATCTGTACCGCTTTGGTAGCATGACGGGCGGCGCATTCGGAACAAAACAGCTTGGCTTTGGAAGCTGCTACACTAAATGGCCGGCCCTGGTCTTTGATCCAGGCTGCGTTCATATACAGGAAACGGGCGGCATCAATATCTACCGCCATGTTAGCGATAAACCACTGAATTGCTTGTTGACTGGCAATAGGCTTCTTAAACTGCACCCTTTCCTTGGCATATTTGACCGATTCATCCAGACAGCCCTGAGCCATACCGGTGGACATGGCGGCGATACCTATGCGGCCAACATCCAAGGCGCTCATAGCGATCCTGAAGCCTTGTCCCTCCTGACCCAATAAAGAATCAGCTGGTACCACACAATCCTTCAAAACCACTTCCGAGGTCTGGGACCCCCGCACCCCCATTTTTTCAAAGTGCTGCCCCAATTCCAAACCCGGAGTTCCCTTGGGAATCAAGAAGCCGCTCATTCCTTTAGGTCCCGCCGAAGGGTCGGTATAGGCAAAAACCACAAAGACATCGGCAATTATAGCATTGGTGATAAAAGTTTTGGTTCCATTTAATACATATTCATCGCCTTTTTTTACGGCGCTGGTGGTCGCTGAACTAACATCGGTCCCTGCTCCCGGTTCAGTCAGGGCAAAGGCTCCTATCACCTTTCCTGTGGAAAGTCCTGGCATCCATCTTTGTTTCTGTTCTTCATTGGCAAAAGTAATTATGGGATGTCCCACCAGGCCATAGCTGTATGAATGGAGAAAACTGGTGGTGGCACAGCAGCGGCCTAATTCTTCAGTAACCAACATGGTAGTAAGGAAATCAGCCCCTCCGCCGCCGTACTCAGCAGGATAGGATATGCCCATCATACCCAATTCTCCCAGCTTTTCAAATATCTCCACTGGTTGGCGACTTTTGGCATCAATTTCGGCAGCTGCTGGTTCGATGTACTTCAAAGCAAACTCGCGGACATTGGACCTGATCAATTCCTGTTCTTCCGAAAGCTTAAAATCCATAAATACACCCCTCTTTCCTCTTCATTATTAACATTTTCTGCCTTAATGGCAGGGTTTTTGAAAATGAGATAATATCTACCATTCCTAGTTTACCATGTACTTTGGACTCAAATCCACAGCCAAATTTGTCGCTAATATGCGGATTTTAGATAGTGAGGCTAGGAGAACTGTCCCACTGCCGATTGATTTATTTGGCAATTTTGTTCAGAAATAAACGCTCAGGATAGTATTCATACTGCCAATATGGGCGGCAATTGTCTACGGTTTTGGTGGTGGATTGGAGAATTACTTTGATGCAATATCAGATGGCAATAATATCAGCCGTTCCAAACCTGATCCGGAAGTTTTTTTAAAAGCCAGTGAATACCTGGGAGTCGAGCCTTCCTTATGTCTGGTGGTTGAGGATGCCCTATCCGGTATTAAAGCTGCCCAGGCAGCTAATATGGATTGTGGCGCCTATGGCAATGGGACCAAATATAATTTGGCTAATTATAATCTGCAAGATTTTTCCGATCTGCTGAAGCTGGTATAAATGAAGCTTAATCCTACTCATGGCAAGAATTAAGGTTTGCAGTGGGCAAGGAAGCAAGCTGAGAACAATAGGCCTACCCATACCATAAAAATAGCTCCAAGAAATATCTTGGAGCCTTAACTTCGCTCTTTTATGATTATGGTAAAGAAGCACCTTTAGCTAATCTTTAGTCCTTTTTCTTAGCCAGCATAGAGGTTTGGTACTCAATAACCTGCTGACCCCGCTGATTATAGCACTTGTTTTGGTAAATGAATAAGTTCATCTTAGGATTTTTGGTAGGTCTGAAATCAACTACTTCTGCCTGTGAAGTAAGGGTATCACCGAATAAGACCGGGGTGGTAATCTTCATGTTTTCTACCCCTACATAGGCATAGATCTCATAGCCGTCTTGTTCCAATAAGTAAGCTATGGTATCTGCATGATGAACCAGACCATCTGCCACCACAAATATTACCGGGGCAGCCAGGGAGCGTTCTTTAAACCAGGTGTTTTTGGCATACTCTGAGTCGCTGTGAACTCCCATATTGAACCAGGTGAGCTGGTGCAAGATGGAAAAGTCCCCCACATCCAGGGTCCGGCTTACCCTACCGGGAATTTTGGTACCTGCTACAACAGTATTACTCATAAACTATATCCCTCCTTATTGCCTATTTTCCTATCGCAAGAAATATAAGCAATTCATCAGAAACTTAACTTTCATTCATGGTTAAGCCCCTGATCGACCAACAAGTAAATCCTTAAACACAGCAAGCTTATGATTTGAATATGGCATAAGTGAAAGCAACGGTTGATGACAAATAATTAGAGCTGCCAGCCGTAATCTCCATACCACCTTATCAAAATGTAATCAGGGCAATCTTTGATGAAGCTAAAAAACACCTATAAGAGGTTAATCTGTTAACATAATGGTCACTAGAACCAGGTTTAAAAACAGATTGGCGAAGATAAAAAGTGCTGATAAAGATGAGCTATAAATAGATTACCACATTGTTAATCTTTAGTAAATATTATGCATTAATTGGAAGATGGTGGTGTTCTTAGATCAGGCTTCCTGCCACTATTGGGCGGGAGATGGTTTATATTTAACACCGAGACGGGAATTTAATTACTGTCCTCCTGGGCCTTTTTTAGCTCTGCTTTGGACTGTTGCTTATGATAGGCGAGGTATTCGCTGGACAAAAGCAAGCCTGGATCATTTATTTATGATACAGGCTTGTTTTTTACTAAGGTCAGCTTTATAACCAGCATTACCTCGACAAATAAGCAAAAATAGATCGATCGCATCTGCTAATGATATATGGTAACTTCCTTCTTATCGCTGTTGTATTCCACCCGGGCTCCAAGATTTTCACTGATAAAGCGCAGTGGAACAAAAGTTCTGCCAGGCGACAGTATCTGGGGAGCACAATCCATGATTACCTCCTGCCCATTTACATAAAGAATATTGGAGCCAATGGTGAGAATAATCTCCTGGCCCTCTTTCTTGATCAGGACCTTACCTTCAGCATCGTTCCATTCTACTTGAGCCCCCATGGCTTCGCTTATAAAGCGAACCGGAGCCATAGTCCTCCAGGCCGCGGCATCAATGTAGGGCACTGCATCCAGTAGATACTCCTGTTTACCTACTGTGACCAGTGGTGACCCAATAAAGAGTTTAATATCCAGATTGGTACTGAACACCGCAAACTTGGTGAGATGGTTTACTTTAACCACCGCCATCCACTGACCGGTATTGGCATCAAATTCCTTAGTAGATGGTATTTCAACCCATTGGCCGGTTATCTCGTCAAAGTAGTGAACTACCGGGTGTTCCCCTTCCCTAATCTTGCTAGGATCATAAGGAATCTTGATAGTGATGAAATTATTATCACCAAATTGATTTGGGCCGCTGGTATTGATTTCATAGATCTTGCTGCCCAGTTTCACAGCCAGACCTTCAGGAACATAGTCCCTTGTCGCATCAATTTCCTTAATGGAAAATGCAGCATCTTGGGGCAAGGCCAAAACTGGGACCTCGATAATGACTCCCAAGGACTCAACTATCCCGCCGGTATTCCGGTATATGATTTGACCTTCCAGTTTAGCTGCACCGCCGCCACCTCCGCCAGAATAAGGAGGAGGATCTACTGGCTTTTGGGGCAGTATCACATTCTTGATGCTGCTAATACCTCCGATTATGCCACAGGCCAAGCCCTGGTTCAGGTCAACCGTGATAACGCTTCCATAAGCATATTTGCTGTAATCCAAGGTATCGTCACCGCCGCGGCCATCGATAAGACCCTCTAGTTCATACCCTTCCTGTAGTACAAACTTGTCTTCCCGCGCTCCCCCTAACAGGTTTTCAATACAAGTGATGGCCAGGCTTGAACCCCCTGAGGTATAAGAACTATTGCTGCCAACTTGCCAGATGGCTGCCGCATCCAGTCCGGTAATGGAGTCAACGGCCAGACTGCCGATTATAGAATTAATACTATCAAACTGTCCCAGGACGGCTTCACTACCCTTAAATCCACCGGAGCTGCCAGTAGCCAGCAGTATGAAGTAGCAGGGGGTAGTATAAGCAGAGAAGTCCAGACTGTCACTGCCTGCCTGACCATCCAGGGTGCCGTTTAAGCTGGCTTGATCTGCAAACACAAAGCAATCATTGCCGGTTCCCCCTAATAGGTTAAAGGTCTGATCGCCGTAAATTTCGAAACGATCATTCCCCCTGCCTCCGGCCAAAGTTTCAAAAGCACTAAAGGTCAGTACCCGACCCAAACTGCTGTAGCTGCAACCATGGTTAAGGTTAAATATCGAATCGCTGTCGATACCAGTTAAAGTGTCGGCTGCCATACTGCCTACCAAGTTGTCGATATTGTTGAAACCCGCTTGGAGGCTGTTTTCCCGACCCTGGAAGCCGTCTATAGCCCCGATATCAGTAAGTACTATATTCCTGCCCATACTGTAATTGCTGAAATCAACGGTATCGCTTCCCTCTTGACCGTCTAAGCAACCGCTGTAATTTATTCCGTCGGCCAGAACAAATCGGTCATTGCCAGCTCCGCCGTAGAGATCCCCCCGGCTATCGGCTAAAATATCAAATGTATCTTGGCCTGACCCGGAGATGATGGCTGCGGTATCTCCGGTCAAATGGCTCAGGCGGTTGATTCCGCTAGTGATGTAGATTCCAGTCAAATCCAGGATAACATTCAAATCTGCAGTTACCGAGCCAAAATCCAGGGTAGAATCTCCTTCATGCTCATTTTCCCTAATCTCGTCGCTACCCCAGTTATCTTCAAATCTGTAGATATCGTTGCCGGTTCCCCCGTAAAGAATGTCGTCACCAGTTCCCCCTATCAGAATATCATGGCCTGCTTGGCCGTAGAGAGTATCATTTCCTGGCCCGCCCATAATCACATTGTCTTTGCTGTCACCGGTAATATGGTCATCGCCGCTGCCCCCAGTCAGATTTTCAAATCCTGAAATGCTTCCGGTAATGCCGGTGCTGCTGCCATTGCTGAGGTTTACTGAAACTGCGGTAGTATAGAGACTGTAATCAAGCAGGTCTATACCTTCTCCTCCATCCAGATTGCCCTTATGAATTGCTCCGTCCGTCAAGCTGAAGGTATCGGCCCCAGATCCTCCTAAGAGGTTTTCAACTGCAGCCAGCTTCAAGGTTCGACCTAATACAGTATAGCTGATCTTGGCTGTTGCTAAGGTCCAACGGGCGGTGTGGTTTAGCCCCTTTAGGGAATCAATATATAGACTGCCTTGGATCTCATCCAGGTTGTCAAATCCACCCTTAATACTGGCATCACGACCCTGGAAACCATCCTGTGAACCCAAGCCTGATAAGACAATATTGCGGCCGCTTTGGTAGTCAATATAGGCCAAGAGGTCATGGCCCTTGCCGCCGTTGATGGTACCTTTAACCACCGCTTCATCCCAGAACCTGAAGGTATCATCATTGGATCCGCCCATATAGTTTTCTAAATTGGCGTCACAACTAATGGTATTACCATCTTCATTCACCACCCGGTGACCATCGTTTTCGAAGTAGAAAGTCAGCTTGCTATCAATAGCAGAAGCGTCCAGGGTATCTATACCTTCGTTGTTGTTTTCCAGTATAGTGGTTGCTCCCCAACCCGCCAGGAAAACATAGGTATCGTTGCCCTGGCCGCCGGCCAAAATGTTGTTGGCGGATCCGGCTACGAAAATGTTATTGCCGTTATCGCCCTTTAGGTGGTTATCGTGGGTTAGGGACCCGATTATCTTTTCAATTCCGCTTACGCTTTTCTCAGTTTCGCCGTTTATGGCGGTCCCGGTTCCTTGGGTCAGATCTACGCTGACTTGAGCCTGGTAGCCGGAGTAATCTAGGGTATCGATTCCCCCTAGACCGCCATCAATCTTGCCATGATAATCACTTGCCTCGGTAATTATAAAGGTATCATTGCCCTGGCCCCCCTGAAGAAGGGCAAATCCCCCGAAGTCCAGCGTATTACCGCTACTGTATCGGCCTGTGCTCAGATCAAATACTGCGTCATTATTGACCCCGGTCATGGTATCACCCGCTGCACTGGCAGCCAGGCCATTGATGTTCAGGAAACCGCTTCGTATAATACCCAAAGTACCATTAAATCCATCAACTGAGCCTAAACCGGTCAACACTGCTTTTTGCGCACTTTGATAGAGGGACCAATCGATCCGGTCATTGCCCCCGCCCCCATCCAGGCTACCATTTAATGCCGCCTGATCCTGGAAGTTAAAGGTATCGTTACCGTCTGCCCCGGACAGGTTAAGGGTCAAGGTTCCATTAATATTAAAGGTATCAGCCTGGTTTCCGCCAATCAGATTTTCCAATGAAACCAGGTTGAGGCTGAATCCATCAACCCGATAAATCATATTGTCTGGAGCCAGATCGAAGGTGGCCATTTCATTCATTCCGGTGAATGAATCACTGTGGGAGCTTCCCTGTAGCGTATCGATTCCGCTGAATCCGCCGGAAATACTGGACTCGGTACCGGCCCAGCCGCTTGCATCTGCTCCCTTTATGCTTATATTTACTGCCCTAAGGTAGCCGGCATAATTTAGTATATCCTGCCCGCTGCCGCCGGCTACTTTACCGATAATAGCGTTGCTTCCCATATTAAAGGTATCATTGCCGCTGCCGCCGGTCAGGTTTTCAAACCCGTCAAAGTAGTACAGGCTATTGACATTGCCGGCATTGGTTCCACTTATATTGAAAATATTGTCTCCGTCCACTCCGATTAATTCATCAACCTCCAGGCTGCCCCAGAACCGGTTGATATTGCGGAAACTGCCATTTAAATTGCTGCTTGTGCTTTCAGCCAGATTTACCGTTACCTTTCCACCGTGGTAATCCCGATAATCAATGTTGTTCACTCCGCTGCCACCGTCAATACTGCCTTCCAGACTGCCAGATCCGACGAATCTGAATGAATCGTTGCCCTCTCCGCCATAGAGCTTTCCTATGGCAGTCCCGCTGATAATAAAGATATCATCGCCCGAGCCGCCAATAATATGTTCAATGGCGTATCCGCTGTGTTCCAGGGTATTGGCCCCATCGCTAAGCTGCCAAGTTCCATCATTAAAGATAAAGGTCAGCGGAACCGTCAGACTGGCAAATGTTACCGTGTCTTCCCCTTCACTATCAATTATTTCATCC
The DNA here is from genome assembly GCA_964589135.1 of uncultured Syntrophomonas sp. GTDB lineage: Bacteria > Bacillota > Syntrophomonadia > Syntrophomonadales > Syntrophomonadaceae > JAAYJK01. Next base: position 21,852 of record CAZPSR010000001.1, on the reverse strand, counting down.
CCGATGCCCCAGCCGGCATTAAAGATATACTGGTCATTTCCTGGGCCGCCCATCATAACATCTTTACCGCCGCCGCCAATAATAATATTGTCCTCATCATTGCCGGTCAGCTGGTCATCGCCCTGGCCTCCAATGATGTCTTCAATATTTATCACGCTGCCCGTCAATCCGCCGGCCATTATTTGGCCAGCGGCCAGGTCAACCGTTACTCCTGAGATATAGGCACTAAAGTCGATAGTATCTCTTCCAGCACCTCCATCAATGGTTCCGGTGATTCCGGTGATTCCGGTGTCGTTATTGAATTTAAAGGTATCGTTGCCGCTGCCGCCGGTCAGGCTCTCGAATCCCCTGAATTGCATTCCGTTTACAATAATCTGGTCAGCTCCGGTCACCTGGAAGAGGGTATTGGTATCAGGCCCGGTGATTCTGTCAACTTCTGAACTTCCGATAAAGGAAGCTATGTTATTGAAAGTTCCTCCCAGACCGGTGGCTTGATTTGAATCCAGGCTAATCTCTACTGCGCTGGCAGTATATCCGCTGTAGTCCAGAGTATTGCTGCCACCGCCACCATTGATGCTGCCGGTCAAACTGCCATTGCCCACCAAGCTAAATCTGTCTTGGCCCTTTCCGCCAGTCAGGTTCTCAATCCCAGTGAAGCTGAAGCTGTCGTTGACCATGCCTGCATTTACACCCGTAATAGTAAATACCGTGTCCTCATTAAATCCGATCAAGTTGTCGGCTAAAGCACTGCCAACCAGAGATTGGATGGCAGTAAATCCTTCTAAGCCGGTTGCCGTACTTTGCTGCAGATTCAAGGTAATGGCTGAACCGTAATTGCTATAATCCAAAGTATTGTTACCACCGCCACCGTTAACCGTTATGGACTGAGAGGCACCGTTTTCTAAGGCAAAGGTATCATTTCCTGAACCGCCGATCAGAATTTCCGGAGCCATTCCACTCCAGCTTACCTTACTTAAACCGCTGGTTACTGATCCTGCCTCAAGCTGAAGGGTGAAGCAGAGACCGCCGGCCAGAGCTGAGAAATCAAGGGTATCAACTCCATCATCTGCTGTTTCAACGATTTCCACCTCTTCCCATTCCTGGTCAAAGAGGTAGATATCATCGCCGTTGCCGCCGATAAGCTTATCACTGCCCTTACCGCCGTTAAGCAAGTCATTGCCTTCCTGCCCGTAAATGATATCATCACCATCTCCACCCAGCAGAATGTCATTTCCAGCCCCGCCCTTGATGATGTCGTTACCGCCTCGTCCTTCCAGACGGTTGTTACCGCTATCGCCGATAAGAATATCATCAAATGATGTACCTATCACATTTTCGATACTCACCAGAGTATCAATGCCGCTCTCATTACTGGTAACCTTTCCATCCGCTAGCGACAGTTCGATTCCTGATGTGGTATTCCTGCTGTAATCAACGGTATCGATACCGGTACCGCCATCCAGGATATCATTGCCGCCCCCGCCGATAAGAAGGTCGTTGCCGCCTGCTCCTTTTATTACATCATCACCAGCTCCGCCGACCAGAATGTTGTCTGAGTTATTTCCGGTCAGGGTATTGCCCAAGGAACTGCCAATGACATTCTCAATACCGCTGATACCACCGTTTTTGTCACTGTTAATGGCAGTAGCGGCCCCGCTGCCCAAGTCTACTCTAACCCTGTCGTTGTAGGCGCTGTAATCCAAGGTATCGCTGCCCGCACCGCCCTTCAAGGTGCCCTTTAACTCCCCATTTCCGATAAACCTGAAGGTATCATCAGCATTGCCCCCTAACAGGTTTTCATAGCCGACAAAGCTTAAAATATATCCAAAAGCTGCCAATGTATTATGATCACCAATAGTATAAACGCTGTCGGTATTGGGTCCGGTAAAGGTATCATTAACAGCGCTGCTTCCAATTACCCAATTTATATTGACAAATCCCTGGCTGATGGTATTCTGCTGTCCGGAGAATCCATCCTCCGTGGCTACTGTTACCGTAATGTTTCTGGTTTTGCTTGAATTGGAGAAATCCAGGGTATCCAGCCCGGCACCTCCGTCAATGCTGCCGCTCAGGCTGCTGTTGTCAGCTTGAATAAAGCTGTCATCGCCAGCCTCCCCATAGAGATTAGCAGCAATGGTTCCATTAATATTGAAAGTATCGTTGCCAAAACCGCCATAAATGTTGGCGGGAGCAAGCCCGTTAAGATTGAAAGTATCATGGCCCCAGCCACCCTGCAAAGCTTTAAGATAAGTTGTTTCATAACTTAACTGGTAAACCCCGTCACTTACTAAAATGGCCAGTTTGCGCTTAGCGGTTATTTGGGTGGTAAAAGTCAGATCCTTGGTAGCCAAGGCAAAGCTTATAGTGTCATGGCCTCCTCCGGTTTGTTCAATAATGGTATCTCGGCCCCAATCATCCCCAAAGAGATAGATGTCATCACCCTCACCGCCGATCAATATATCATCGCCTTTATCACCATTGATGATGTTGGCAGCACTGGATCCAAAGAGGATATCATCGGACTGGCTGCCCCGCACCGACTCTATTCCAGTAAAGCCATAGGCTGCTCCACCATTGATCCCAGTAGCTGATTGAGCCTCATAATTCTGTTCTTCATATGTTTCAGTTTCACTGCTCAGGTTTACCTGCACCCCGGTGGTATATTCTTGATAATCTAAGGTATCATTGCCCTCTTCACCGTCCAGGATTCCCTGGAATTCAGCTCCGTCAGTCAATCTGAATGTATCGTCGCCGCCACCGCCATAAAGGTTAAGGCTGGAGTGACCCTGAATAATAAATAGATCTGCATGGCTGCCTCCCAACAGATTCTCAATACTGCTGAAGAAGAAATCTGCATTAAGCGTTCCGGTCTGATTGCCGTTAATATTAAATGTTGCACCTGCTTCAGGTCCAATCAGGGTATCAGCAAAATTGCTACCCTTTAGAACCAGAATATTGGCGAAACTCTTTAAGCCACTAGCCCTCATATTCTCTAAATCAACTGTTACCGCCGAATCATAGCTGCTGTAATCCAGGATGTTATTTCCTGCTCGGCCATCAATACTGCCGTTAAGAACACCATTACCAACCCAGACGAAGCTGTCATTTCCACTGCCCCCGATCAAGTTTTCGATTCCATTGAAGTGGAGACGGTCATTAATGGTTCCGGCATTGGTATCAGTAATCCGGAAGATGGTATCCGTATCAGCACCAATAATGGTATCGCTATTACTGCTGCCAGTGAAAACTGAGATATTATTGAAGCTTCCCAGTCCGGTGGCAGTAGAATTCTGCAGGTTTATGAAGACCGGAGCATCGTAATTACTGTAATCCAGGATATTATTTCCTGCTCCGCCATCAATACTGCCGTTTATAACCCCGCTGCCCACCAAGACGAAACTGTCATTTCCGCTGCCGCCGATCAAATTCTCAATTCCACTGAAGCTGAGATGGTCATTAATGGTTCCGGCATTGGTATCAGTAATCCGGAAGGTGGTATCCGTATCAGCACCAATAATGGTATCGCTATTACTGCTGCCAGTGAAAACTGAGATATTATTGAAGCTTACCAGTCCAGTGGCAATAGAATTTTGCAGGTTTATGAAGACCGGAGCATCGTAGTTACTGTAGTCCAAAATATTACTTCCTGCTCGGCCATCAATACTGCCGTTTATAACCCCCTGGCCCAGCAAGGCGAAGGTATCATTACCGCTACCCCCTATCAAGTGTTCCAGCTGCCCGCTGCTATTTAAGATATTGCCATTGCTTTCCACCCGATAATCAGCACCCAGGTTAAAATACAGGTCGGTGCTTACAGCGCTGAAGTCCAGGGTGTCCTGACCTCCACCATTAACTTCAATAATAAGGTCGAGTCCCCACTCATCAGCAAAGATATAAGTATCATCCCCGCCCAGGCCGATCAGAATATCATTACCTCTATTTCCAGTTATCACATTGGATCCGCTGTCCCCGGTAAGACTATCATCATATTGGGAACCAATCAGGTTCTCGAAGCCTGCAATCATTCCGTCAGCCCCATGATTAATATTGGAGGCTGCCCCATCTGCCAGGCTTACGGTTACCCCACTGTGGTATTGGCTGTAATCCATGGTGTCCACACCAGAGCCGGCATTTATGTAACCCGACACTTGGCCGGTACCGGTAAATATAAAGGTATCATTACCGCTACCTGCGATCAGCTTATCCAATCCAGCAAACTCCAGCTGGTATCCGTTGCTTAAATAGCTTCCGATATTATTACCATAAATAGTAAATACACTGTCGCTGTCCAGGGTCTGCATAACATCTGAAAGACTGCTGCCGATAATGGCATTGATGCCGGTAAAAGTGCCCGCTATACTATTGATTTCGCTGCCACTGAAGCCCTGAGCTCCTGCACTGCCCAGCACAATCTGGAGAGCTTTGGTATAGCCGGTATAATCCAGAGTATTTCCCCCACCGGAACCTCCATCGATACTGCCCCCTAGAACCGCAGCATCCTGGAAGCGGAAAGTGTCCTGGCCTTCTTCACCAATCAGGTTTTCAATCCCCTCAAATAGTATGGAAGTTCCCTGAGTCTCATAAAGGTTTACTGTTCCGCTAATCAGCCATATGGCGTCACTGCCCAGACCTTGTAGTGAATCAGCATATGCACTGCCTACCAGGTGGTTAAGGTTGCGGAACCCAGTGCTGATGCTGGCTTCAGTTCCGTTGAAGCCGTCAATTGAACCTAAGCCTGTCAAGTCCAGGTTCCGGGCCGAAGCATAGCCGCTGTAATTCATGCAGTCACTGCCCTGGCCACCGTCTATGAAACCGTTTATCGTTCCATCACCCATGAAGTTAAAGAGGTCATTGCCCTCCTGCCCATACAGATCCACCCGGTGGCTGCCGGAAATATTGAATAGATCGATATCATCTCCTCCATACAGGCTGTCAAATCCGGCAAAATCAATAATACGCAAGCTGGCTGCATCCTGGTAACTACATCCGGAGTCAAGCAGATGGAAAAATGCAGCCGCATCCCGGCCATAGAATTCATCTTGGCCGCTGCCGCTCAGCACAGCTTGAATATTGGCAAAACCATCATAGACCCAGCTTATCATACCGTTAAATCCATCGATATAACCCAGTTGTTCGTGAAGCTGAACCACAACTGAACCCTTTACCTGACTATAATCAAGGGTGTCGTAGCCACCCTGCCCGTCAAACTTACCTGCCAGAGTCGAACCATCCTCCATTATCAGCTGGTCATGGCCTCCTCCAGCCTGGATATCAACTGCCTGCTCACCCGCTTTAATGATGTAAATATCATTCAGATTACCACCTTGCAATTTCTCAAATTGACTGAAGTTTATAAACCGGCCGCTCTCAGCTACGGTATATGTGTTGTTATCACCATCCAGAGTCCAGATGCTGTCAGCATTGAATCCCGTTAGAGTATCTTCTCCCGGGCTGCCGATTAAGACTGCTATATTGTCAAATCCCCCGCTTATTATGGACGAAGAGCCTCTATAAGCATTTTGGCTGCCCCATCCGTGCAGTATTATATCTACTCCCTGTTGATACTCTGACAGATCCAGGCTATTGCTGCCGGCCCCGCCATCCAATGAACCTGACCATAACCCTGAACCTTTAAACTTGAATAGATCATTGCCTGATCCGGCTATAAGTTCTTCGATTTCCACCCCCGGGTTATTTACCAAATTGCCCCCATCGCTTACCGTTAAGAGCGTGCTGCCGATGAAAAAGGTCAGATCCTGATTCAGGGCTGAGAAATCCAAGGTATCGATGCCGGAGGAATCAATGACAGTTACCTGACCCCATCCGGGAGTAAAGAAATAGGTATCGTTGCCGCCCAAGCCGGCCAGGGTATCATCTCCTCCGTTGCCGTAAATAATGTTGTCAGTATTATCACCGCTTATTTCATCGGCCCAGATGGTACCGATTACATTTTCCACCAGGCTCAGGGTGTCATTTCCGCTTTCTTCACTCTGGGTTGAGCCGTTCAGCAGGGAAATTATAATTCCTGCCTGGGTATTATCGCTGTAGTCTGCGGTATCATTCCCAGTACCGCCGTCCAAATAATCATTGCCCTGGCCACCATTTAGAATATCGTCGCCACCCCAGCCATACAGCTGATCGTTTCCGGCGCCGCCCTTTATAATGTTAGCCTTATTATCCCCATGCAATATATCATCCTGAGGGCTGCCGATTATATTTTCAATGCCGGCTACCCCGTCCCTTACCCCGGTGCTAATGCCGCCGTTGAGGTATACCTCAACCGGGAGGGTATAGAGACTGTAATCCAGGGTGTCCTGTCCGCTCTTACCATCTATACTGTTATGATTGCCGGGCAACCGCCCCTCCCCGTGGAACTTAAAGGTGTCATCAGCATCGCCCCCTACCAGGTTCTCAATCATAGTGATAATGAGTATATGGCCCTCAGCACGGTATTCGATTCGGTCCTTAAAGATATCAAACTGGGCCTCGGAGTTTAGGCCCTGGAGGGTATCCATGCCCAAGCCGCCGTTGATATTATCTATATTGGTAAACCCTGAAGCAATGGTTGCTATTTCCCAACCGGCAAAACCATCCTGACTGCCTGCAGCAGTTAGAACAAATACCCTTATATCCAGAATAGTTGACTGGTCCCCGCAGTAATCGAGAATATCATTACCGCTGCCCCCATCAATAGTTCCATGTAAAATTCCCTGTTCGGTAAAGATAAAGGTATCATTTCCGGCCCCGCCGTAAAGATTCATACTCTGAGAGCCTGCAATATAGACCAGATCGTTGCCCGAGCCGCCAGTGATATTCTTGATGCCGCTGTAGCTAACCCTATTTTCACTGTAAGATACCATAGCTCCTGCCAGATTAATTTCCAGAGCTGCTGCAACTCCACTAAAGTCCAGAGAGTTAGAACTGCCAAAAGTATCGCTTACAGTATCATTGCCCCAATTATCACTCCAAACATAGGTGTCATCACCTGCACCGCCATCGAGGAAATCATCGCCGCTGCCTCCGATCAGGATATCATCTCCGCCCTGACCGTATAACTTATCATTTCCAGCACCGCCATCTATGGTGTTAGCACCGTCGTTACCAGTCAGGTTGTCAGCAAATGCACTGCCGATAATATTCTCAATACCGCTGATGCCGTTGTCAGCACCAACTTGTATGTCTGTGGCAGTTCCTGTGGCAAGGTTCACTGCTACTGAGTTGCTATAAGCACTGTAGTCTAGAGTATCAATTCCTGCACCACCGGTAACAGTACCACTGATATTGCCGCTGCCGCTGAAGGCAAAGTGGTCGTCACCGCTGCCGCCCACCAGATTTTCCACACCGGTAAAGGTAAAGGTGCCGTCCACCATACCTGTATCAGTTCCGATGATGCTGAAGATTGATCCTCTGTCATACCCGATGAGGGTGTCCCCATAAGCACTGCCCACCAGAGCCTGGATGTTTCTGAAGCTGCTGAGGCCAGCGCTGCTATTCTGCAGATTCACGATTATCTCTTCAATGTATTGGCTGTAATCTAGAGTGTTATTTCCACCGCCGCCATCCAATAAGAAGCTGATAGGTCCTCTTATAATGAAGGTATCGTCTCCACTGCCTCCCCGCAGAATTTCAACACCTTCCAGGTCCAGCTTATTGCCGGTGGCTGAATATAATGTAGCACCTTCCAGATCCCAAATGGTTGCTACATCCTGGTTGGTCAATACATCATCAGCAGCGCTGCTGCCTACGTAACTGTCTATGTTAGTAAAGCTGCCCCTTGCGCCTGCTATGCCGGCAAAACCGTCTATCGTACCCAAGCCCGTTATGAGTGAAACAACAGCATTCTGATGAGCGGAATAGTCAAGAGTATCCTTGCCTCCCTGACCGTCCAGCTTTCCTTCAAAGAAAGCACCATCACTGAAAACAAATTTGTCATCAGCACTTCCGCCTTGTATGTTCTCCCATCCTGTCAACTTGAGGGTTATATTATCATAAACATATTTTACGGTGTCCGTAATCTGGAAGATTGCCTTTTCATCCAGCCCGGTAAAGGTATCAATCGCCGTAGATCCCACCAGGGCATCCATACCTGTAAATCCGGCGGGTATAGCAGCCTCGCTGCCTGCAAATCCATTTTCGTTGGCACCTATTAAGATTATGTGCCGACTGGAATCCATTCCACTAAAGTCGAGGGTATTATAGCCCTTACCACCTGCCAGTGTCTCAATACCAGCAAAGCTCAGGCTCTGTCCATCATTTTCATAGCTACCTGCGGCTGAACCGGTTATTCTGTAAACGCTGTCTGTGTCACAGCCCTTTAAAATATCTCCCTCCCCATTACTACCGATCAGGTTTAGAATATTGTTGAAGGAAAGCAAACTCTTCACCGCGCTGCTATCCGTACCGGCAAAGCCGTTTATGGAGCCTAATCCGGTCAATATGAAAGTTCGTCCGGAAGCGTAACTACTGTAATCCAGGGTATTATTACCGCCTTGGCCGTCGATGCTGTTTAGGTTGCCTTCCATTACCCCATTGCCGTGGAAGCTGAAGCTGTCATCGGCTGTGCCGCCTACTAGATTTTCAACCTGATTCATGGTTAGCTTATGCCCATCGGCAGTATATTCAATCCGATCGCTGAAGATATCAAATTGTGACCCGATGTTCATCCCTTGCAGGGTATCCAAACCTAACCCGCCGATGATGGCATCAATATTCGTAAAGCCCGCCACAAGACTTGCTATTTCCATACCATTAAATCCATCCTGGCTGCCCGTACCGGTCAGGACGTAAACCTGGTCTGACTCGGAGCTGTCACCGCTGTAGTCCAAGGTATCCTCACCGCTGCCGCCGTCAATGGTTCCATTCAGTAATCCATTACTGCTGAAAATATATTTGTCATTGCCGGCACCACCGGAAAGATTCATGCTCTGAGAGCCGGCAATATAGAACAGATCGTTGCCAGAGCCGGCAGTGATATTCTCAATGCCGCTGTAGCTCACCCTATTATCGCTATAAGAAACCATAGCTTCTGCCAAATCAACTTCCAGAGCTGCTGTAACCCTACTAAAGTCCAGAGCGTCGGCACCGCCTGAAGTATCGTTTACCGTATCACTGCCCCAATCTGCATAGAAGATATAGGTATCATTGCCGTGGCCGCCATCGAAGATGTCGTCACCTTTACCGCCGTCTATAATGTTGGCACCATCGTCACCGGTCAGGCTGTCATTAAACCTACTGCCGGTAATATTTTCAATACCGTTGCAGCCGTTATCGGCATCAGCTTTGATGCCGGTGGCAGTTCCTGTGGCAAGGTCTACTGTTACTGAGCTGTCATAAGCACTGTAATCAAGGGTATCAGATCCTTCGCCACCGGCAACAGTACCGCTAATACCGCCGCTGCCGCTGAAGGCAAAGCTGTCATCGCCACTGCCCCCGGCCAGATTTTCCACACCGGTAAAAGTAAAGGTGCCGTCTACCAAACCTGTATCGCTTCCAGTGATGCTAAAGACTGACCCTCGGTCATACCCGATGAGGGTGTCCCCATAAGTACTGCCCACCAGCGCCTGAATGTTGCTGAAGCTGTTGAGACCGGTAGCGCTGGAGTTCTGTAGATTTACGGTTATTGCACTGTTAAATTGGCTGTAATCCAGCGTGTTATTTCCGCCACCGCCATCCAATAGGAAGTTGATCGGCCCTTTAATGATGAAAGTATCATCTCCATTGCCGCCCCGCAGAATCTCCACCCCAGACAAATCCAGATTATGACCTGCGGATGCATACAGTTTAAATCCTTGCAGATTCCAAACAGTATTTTCATCCAGACCGGTCAGCACGTCACCGCTGGTACTGCTGCCCACATACCGGTCAATATTAGTAAAGCTGCCATTAAGACAGGTGGCAGTACCTGCAAAACCATCTATGCTGCCGATACCGGTCAGAGTTACAGATGCCGCACTCTGATAATTGGCATAACTAAGGATATCTCTGCCACCCTGACCATCAATGGAACCGTTAAAGGAGGCCGGGTCGTTTATGGCAAATGTATCATTGCCCGAGCCGCCTTGAAGAACTTCGAAACCACCCAATTTTAATGCCATATTATTATAACGATAGAGAACGTCAGCGGAGATTTCAAATATGGCGTTCTGGTTTAGTCCGATAAAGGTATCTGTTTGCGATGAACCCAGGATTTCATCCATGCCAGTAAAACCTCCCAGGAGGTGGTTTACGCTGCCCGCAAAACCACTGGCATTGGCACTGCTTACCCTTAGTGACAGGGCTGAAGCTGCTCCGGAGAAATCAAGCAGATCTGAAGCACTGCCTCCATTGAGACCTTCAATGGAAATAAAGCTCAGCCTCCTCTCCCCGCTTTCATAAATTCCGCTGCCCAATCCGCTGATCCTGAATATACTACTGCTGTTTAAGCCCTTCAACACATCTGTGTTGCTATTGCTGCCAATGAGATGCTGAATGTTATCAAAGGAGGTTATACTGGTTTCAGTTCCGGCAAATCCGTTAATACTGCCCAAACCACTCAGGGTAATTAAAAGTGCACTATCATAAGCACTGTAATCCAGGGTATTGCTGCCGCTTCCGCCGTCAATCCCGCCCTTAACTGCAGAGGACCCGATAAGACGGAAACGGTCATTGCCACTTCCGCCCACAAGTTGCTCAATCTGTCCGCCCAGGTGGGTTAGCTGATTGGTACCATCGCTGATCTGGTAATCATTACCCAGTATAAAGATTAAATCGCTGGTAAGATTGGTGAAATCAACTAGGTCACTTCCGCCGTTGGCAGCTTCTATAATAGTGTCATGACCCCAATCAGAACCGAAGATATAAATATCGTTGCCGCCGCCGCCGTTTAAGGTATCATTGCCAGCCAGGCCGTTAATTACATTGGCCTGCCCATCGCCGCAAAGGGTATCGTCAAATGCTGAGCCAATGATATTTTCCACCTGGCTGATCTTTCCGGCCAGGTTGCTGGCTATACCCGTAGCCAGATTTACATCCACCCCGCTGCCGTAACTGCTGTAATCCAGGGTATCGATACCCTTACCGCCTTGGAGTTCTCCGCTTAGACCGCCCCCTGCGCTAAAGGCAAAGCGGTCATTGCCGCTGCCGCCAATCAGGGTCTCTATGCTGATAAAGCTTAGGGTATCATCAATAATTCCCTGGTTAAGACCGATAATCAGGAAGTTTGAACCCTGGTTGGATCCCTTAATGGTATCCTTATTGGCACTACCGATAAGCATTTGTATTCCTTCAAAGCCTGCCAGCCCGGAGCAGGTTAATGTTTGCAGATTCAGGGTTACCCCTTCTGCATACCCGCTGTAATCCAAGCTATTGTTTCCGCCATTTCCAGCTATAGTACCGTCTAATATCCCGCTGCCCACTAAGCTGAAGGTGTCATTACCCTGGCCGCCCTGCAGGTTTTCAACCGATGAGAATATGATACCATTAACACTGCCGGAATTGCGCCCGTCAATGATAAACAGGGTGTCGGTATCGCTTCCGATTATGGTGTCAGCCGACTTGCTGCCCAGCAGGTTCTGAATATTACTAAACCCTGCCAGACCGCTGCTGGATGAAGTCTGCAGATTGAAGATAACCCTTGAGCTATAATTGCTGTAATCCAGAGTATTACTGCCTGCACCGCCGTTAATGGAACCACTCAGGGAAGCCTTGCCGCTGAAAGCAAAGCTGTCATTACCCTGGCCGCCCTGCAGGTTTTCAAATGAGATGAAGGTTTGCCCATCCACGGTGCCGCTGTTATGTCCGTTGAGTATGAAATTGCTGCCTAGGGCCCGGCCGATGATGGTATCGGCCCCTGAACTGCTGCCGATAAATGCTTCAATTCCGCTGAAGTTAATTAAACCGACAACCCTATTTTCTTCCAGGTCCAGAGTTGCTGATCCGTCGTAATCCTCCATATTCAGAGTGTCTCGACCGGATCCGGCCTGAATGTTTTCTACCCCTAGGAATTCGAAAGCAGTTGTAAGCCCGGTTCCAGTTACTTTACCGGCTCTGGATCCAGTCACCCTGAATACCGCTCCTTGATCAGGTCCGATCAGGGTGTCGTTACTGCTGCCGCCAAGGATGGCTTCTATTTCCCAGAAGTTACCGGTAAGTCCGGTTGCCTGTCGAGTCCCCAGGTTAATGGTAACAGCCCAGGTACAATTGCTGTAATCCAGGATATCTTTGCCTGCTCCGCCAAAGATGGACCCGTCAAAATTACTGCTGTCTGTAAATATGAAGATGTCTTGAGCTGATCCGCCCTTTAGATTTTCAAAGCCGCTGTAGTCCAGCGTGTTAACGCTCTGGTAACGGCCCTCATCCAGGTAAAATAGGCCCGGCTCATTCATTCCGATCAAGGTATCACTTACACCCTCGGCGGAACTGCCGATAATATTATTGATATTGTTAAATCCATTGCTGCCCAAGAGGCTGGTGGTACCCAGAAAACCGTTTATGGTGCCCAGTTGCTTCAGAATTACCTCGCAGTCACTGGTATATAGAGTGAGATCCAAAGTGTCGTACCCGCCCTGACCGTCAATGGAACCACTGATTTCAGCTCCCTCCAGGAATCTGAAGGTATCGTTGGCGCTGCCGCCAGCAAATGTCTCGATATTGCCGTCGGTACATTCCAAGTAACTGCTGCCATCGCTAATGCTTACCCAATCAGTACCGATAGTGAATACCATGGCCACATTTATCCTGCCAAAGTCCAAAGTATCATGGCCCTCGTTGGCATTCTCGCTAATGATGTCATTACCCCAGCCAGCTGCGAATACATACCGGTCATGGCCCTGGCCGCCCTGCAGAATGTCATCTCCCGGGCCACCAGCCAGTATATTGTCGGAGTTGTCGCCAATCAGAATATCATTTCCAAATCCGCCGATAATGTTTTGAATATGAAGAATCTTATCAACCCCGGTGGCCAGAGCTTCCGCTAAATTGACCTGAACTGAGCTGGTATAGGCTGAATAATCCAGGTTATTCTTGCCTGAACCCCCATCTATAAGGGTAGCTCCCTCTGGGCTGGTAAATGTTGCTCCATCCTGGAAGACAAATTTATCATGGCCCGAACCTCCCCGTAATTGCTCCAGAGTATTAGCCGGAACCAACAGCTGATGGGATCCATTGAAAACCACCAGACCATCAATATTGATATTAAAGATCAAATCCTGCTGGGCAGCGGAGAAATCAACGGTATCACTGCCCTTGCTATCACTTATGCTGTCAATTCCCCAGTTGTCACTGAAATAGTAAATATCATTGCCGTCTCCACCCATCAAGCTGTCGTTGCCGCCGCCTCCGGTCAGTTGGTCATCCCCGGCACCGCCCATGAGCTTATTATCATTATCATCACCGATTAAAATATCGTTAGCAGTTCCGCCTATTACATTTTCAAATCCCGCATAAGTGAACTTGCCCGTAGCCGTACCCAAGGCCAGATTCAACTTTACTGCGGTGGTGTAATTACTGTAATCCAGAGTATCCGATCCGGACCCACCGTCAATTATAGTGCCGGCCGGCAGTTCATTATCCGGATCCAGGCTGAAGACATCATCTCCGGCTCCTCCGATAAATCTTTCAATAAGGCTTACCCAGCCTTCATCTACCGAAGCATAGAGAACCTGGTTGATTCCGTCCTTTACCAGATAGCTTCCAGTGGCAAAATGGAGAATGGCTGTAACTGATGAAAAGTCCAGGGTATCACTGCCAGCACTATCAATTACCGTATCTGTTCCAAAATTATCCGCAAACAGATAGCTGTCATCACCCAACCCGCCTATTAACCGATCATTGCCCCCGCCGCCCGACAGAAGGTTGTCACCGTGGTCACCGATGATCAGGTCGTCAGCCTGACCTCCATAAATATTTTGGATTCCAACTATGCCCAGGGAAATATGAGACGCCGTAAATGGAAGAATTATCTCCACCGAAGTGGTATAGGCGCTGTAATCAAGGGTATTTATTCCGCCGCCGCCGTCGATGCTGCCTGCCAGTGAAGCTCCATCCAGGAGCCGGAAGGTATCATGCCCGACACCACCAAAGAGCCGACCTGCTTCGCTGCCGGTAATTAGGAACAGGTCATCGCCCAGTCCGCCATAGAAGAGTTCAAAACCGATGAAATTCAGGCCTGTAGCGGAGCCGTAAGCAGTATAACTGCTGTTGACTCCATTTAGGACCCAATTGCCAGCCAAATCTTGAATAGCATACAGCTTATCGCCGCCTACGCCGGTCACAATTGAGCCAATTATGCCGTCTATGCCGGCAAACCCGCCGCTGATGGCTGCTACACTCCCTATATAACCGGTCTCGCTGAAAGCGGAAAGAGAGCTTATTATGGATGATGTATTGGCCGAGAAGTCAAGCCAGTCCAGACCGGTTCCTCCAGCCACGGTTCCCGTGAAGCAGGATCCGTCTCCAAAGCGGAAGGTGTCATCAAGACTGCCACCTAGCAGTTGTTCAAAGCTGCTGAATGCCAGTTCCTGGCCTCCAGCCAAATAACGATTACTGCCGTCAATTTCGAACACTGCGCTATTATGGGCTCCAGTGATCCGGTCACTGCCAAAGCCACCTGTCACTACATTGATATTGGCAAAACTTCCAGTCAAAGTATTGGCATTTTGACCAAGAACTGAACCATTCATACCGTCCAGGGCTCCGATGGAGCTAAGGGTTACCGAAATATCGGTGGTATAGGCACTATAATCAATTATATCGCTGCCCAGTCCACCATCAATATTATCTGTAAAGACAGCTCCGTCAGCGAAGTGGAACCAGTCATCCCCATCTCCGCCTTGGAGCAATTCAATGTTGCTGAATATCAGTTCCCTGCCCTCTGCTTTATAGGTATACTGACTGGTTTCCAGCAACCATTCAGCATTCAGGTCTGCTCCAGAGAGGGTATCTCTTTGCTGGCTCCCTATCACTTTATTAATATTATCGAAGGAAAGCAGGCCACTGGCGGATCCCTTGAATCCAATGTGGGTTCCAGCTCCGCTGATGGCAATTAATGCGTCGCCCAGGGTGTAATCGCTGTAAGACAAAACATCTCCATAGGGGCTGCCAACGATAAGTTCAATTGATCTAAGGTTGAGGTTTTGCCCTTCAGCGTGATATTGGCAGTTGCCGCCGCCCTTTATGAACCAAACAGCTGCCGCATAGGTGTTAACTGCACGATCTGAGGCCCCACTGCCGATAATTTCATTAATACCGGAGAACCTTATACCGCAAACGCTCTCATTTCCGGTAAATCCACTTTGGGCTGAAATACCGCTGATGGCTAGTTCGATAGCCTTTTCGACTGCTCTAAAATCAAGCTGATCAGCTCCGCTTCCTCCACAGATATCTTCAATTCCGGCAAAGGTCAGCCATCCGTCAGCCACACCGCTCCCGTCCGACCTTAGGGCAAAAGTACTGCCACTGTTTTTAGCTATGATCCGGTCTGTACCCATGCTTCCCCAGACTTCTTCCATACCGCCGAAAGTTACGGCAATGCCCTTTATGGTATTGGTCTGAAGATTTATGCTTATCTCGCTACCGTAGCCCGAGTAGTCCATAATATCTTTATCGCTGCCGCCCTGCAGGTGCTCAAATGCATAAAAGACCAGCTGTTGTGAACCAGCACTATATGTGTACTGCTCTTGATCAAAGCGCCAAATGGCGGCCAGATCAGCACCAGCCAGCTTATCTTCTCCGCTGCTGCCTAGCAGGAGGTCTATGTTGGCAAATTGCATTCCCTTAACGATTTCATTTCCATTCATTCCCGAGCTGCCGGCGGCCTGCAGCTTAACTTCCCGCCCGTCAGTACAGGCCGTGAAGTCTATTTTGTCAATGCCCTCTTGACCGTCAATAGTAATTCCTGCTGCCATACCTTCTCTTATGTTGAAGGTGTCGTTGCCCTGGCCGCCCAAGAACCTTTCAATGCCTCCGCTGTTATGGCTGTAGGCAGAGAAACCATCGGTTATTGAAATACTGTTGTCAAATATAAAGTTCAAGTCACTATTCAGAGCTGAAAAATCAAATATATCATCGTCTCCGCCTATATCCGTAATGGTATAGTTGTTCCAATTCCCGGCAAAGACATATCGGTCATTGCCCAGACCGCCTTCAAGTATACAGTCGGCACCGTTTCCGAGTCCTTTCAAAATATCATC
Organism: uncultured Syntrophomonas sp.; assembly: GCA_964589135.1. Lineage (GTDB taxonomy): Bacteria > Bacillota > Syntrophomonadia > Syntrophomonadales > Syntrophomonadaceae > JAAYJK01. Next base: position 5,686 of record CAZPSR010000001.1, on the reverse strand, counting down.
TCCGGAACCAGTACGCAGATTTTCTATATTTATTATGATATCATTGCCGATTCCGGTATTCTGAGCATCGCTTCTGCTCAGATCAATGATCAGATTTACACTTGAATTGCTCTCATCGAGAGTATCGCTTCCGCCCCGGCCGTCCAGCAGGTCATCTCCGATTCCGCCCTGCAGTATATTGTCCTGCTCATTACCCAGCAGGGTATCATTGCCGGCGCCTCCGTATACATTACTGAAGTTGGCAATGCCGACGGTACCAGTGGCGATACCGGACTCCAGATCCACTGTTACCGGATTGGCCTGGCTAAAGGCCCTATAGTCCAAAGTATTTACCCCACCGCCGCCGTCAATCCGGCCGTTTCCATCGGCTATTTTTACTCCATCTTCGCCCAGGATGAATTCGTCATCCC
>CAZPSR010000001.1:0-5176 GCA_964589135.1 uncultured Syntrophomonas sp. | reverse complement strand
CCGTTTCCATCGGCTATTTTTACTCCATCTTCGCCCAGGATGAATTCGTCATCCCCGGAACCGCTCTTAATCAGCTCAATATTGTTACCCCGAATGGTCAGTCTCTGTCCGCCACCAGTAACTCCAATTCCACCAAACATAAAGGTAAAGGACATAGCTACCTGTATATCGGAGAAGTCGATTTCATCTGCCAAACCGCCCAAATCCTCAATAATATCTTGCCCCCACTCAGCCAGGAAGCGGTAAATATCGCTGCCCAGTCCGCCTTTCAGCAAATCGTCTCCAGGCCCGCCGATAAGAATATCATCACCGTCCAGACCCTCCAGGGTGTTGTCATTTTCATCACCGATCAGAGTATCGGCAAAATTGCTGCCGGTTACTGATTCTATTCCTAATATGCCCCCAGCTGATCCGCCAAATATGGCCTGGGCCAGGTGGGAAGCCAGGTTTACCAATACTTTGCGACCATAAGCGGAATAATCCAAGCGGTCCGTACCACCTTCACCGTTAATCAGGCCAGGAATCGTTACCAGTCCGAAGAGCTTGAAGGTGTCATCTCCTGCACCGCCCTGATATTCCTTAATCTGCTGATTGGCAGCCAGTATATTGAAGATATCATTAGCACTGCCGCCTTTTAGATACTCAAAGCCGGTAAAGGTAAGTTCGTGGTCATTTACTTTATAGCTGTTGTTGATTTCATTAATAGTGAATGCTGCATCATCATTCATGCCGGTAAAGCTGTCACTGCCGCTGTTTCCAGCAACAAGAGAGTCAATGTTGGTGAACCCTTGGGCTACTGCTCCTTCCTGGCCGGTAAAACCGTCCAGATCGCCCAGTTCAGTAAGAATTACCTCACGTGGGGTGGTGTAAAGACTATAATTCAGTTCATCACTGCCGGTATAGCCATCAATCCTTCCGGTCAAAAGGGCCTGGTCATCAAAGATAAATATATCGTTGCCCTTGCCTCCGGTGAGATCCTCCAGGCTATTCCCGTTGTATAAGATACTATTGACTCCGGCAGTTACAGTAATGCCTCCGATATCGATAGTAAATATGGTATCTTCCGTAGCTGCGGCCAGCCCCAGTGGTAAATAACCGGCCAAAGATATCTGGTCTCGCCCGCTGTTTTCCCATTCATAAATGGTATCATTACCCCAGCCATTGCCAAAGAGGTAAATATCATCACCCAGTCTGCCCTTCAGAACATCGTTGCCACCCCGGCCGCAAATCAAGTTGTTGCCGCTATCGCCGATAAGAATGTCATCACCGGCACCGCCTACTATGTTCTCCACATTAATTAAACGATTTTCTGCTCCGGCAGCAATTACACTAGCTATTCCCAATGAGAGATCTACCTCTACCGGGGTAGTGTAATCCAGCCATATAGTGTCTTCGCCACCCTGTCCGTCGATGGCAGCCTCATAGTAGCGGTCAATCATGGTAATCAAGTCAGCAAAGCGGAACAAGTCGTCACCGGCACCGCCATATAGTTCATAACTCTGGTTACGGCCCGTTATGGTGAAGTCATCACTGCAATTGCCGGCATAAATCCGTTCAAAATTGGCAAATTCCAGATCATATCCATCAAAGATGGCTTGGTAAGTATTGCTATCATCGGCTGCCACCATGGTCGGGTACCTATCCGGGGTAAACCATGGATTGGTGTCGTCATTTACCCCATCCAAATGGAAAGTGCTGTTAGTATCCAGGGTGTACAGGGAATCCCGGCCCACGCCGCTGAAGGCATATTCTATCTGCAGGGAAGTAAACTTCAAACTGTTGCTACCATTGCTCTGATCATCAACGGTATCCCAAAGCCGCTGATTATCGAGTCTAAATATTAAATCGGCAGTTACTGGCTGAACATGCCAGGTAATGGTATCGCCCACATAGGCATAGAAGCTAACCGTGTCTTCACCGCCGTTGGGTCCTTCAATAATGGTATCATGGCCCCAGTGGTCCTGGAACATATAGTAATCATTGCCGCCCAATCCGGTCAGTATATCGTTACCCGGTCCTCCGTTTAAAACGTTGTTCTCATCATTGCCGGTAATTACATCATCGTTACTGCCACCGGTTACATTTTGAATATTCTTCACATAGCTAAGACCAGTAGCTTCATTTTGACTTAGATCAACTATTATACCTTCAGTGTAACAGGCATAATCGAGAAGATTGGCATTACCCAGATAAGCGTCTATGGTAGCTATAGTGGAATCAGGGTCTCCGGAGGCCAAACTGGCACCATCGTGGAAGCGGAAGGAGTCATTGTCAGGGCCCCCCACCAGATTTTCAATGGTGTTGCCAACATGAATAATACTGTGGGCCAAGCCAAGATCTGCCACATCGCCGATGCTTATGCTTAGCTGATCAGCTGATATGATAAAGCGCAGTTTTTCTTGGGCTCCCACATTAGTAAAGTTCAAGGTATCGTTGCCTCCGCCGCTGTCCAAAAGTTGGTCAATCTGTCCCCAGGATTCATAGAAATACCAAGTGTCATCACCGGCATTGCCATCAAGTTTTATTAAGGCATCAGCTACCGCCCCGTTCTTCATGATGTAGAAGCTGTCGTTATGGTCACCGCCATTGATATTCATTTCCGAATCAGCTTGGTTGGCCCAGGAGTTAATATGGAATATATCATTTCCACTGCCTCCATCCAGGTTTAACACTGAGTTTGATAATACCGCATTTGATTCTATATTAAAGGTATCACTGCCGGGACCTCCCCAGATCTCCGTTACAGCGTTGGGTGCAATATTGGTAATGGTAAAGACATCGTTGCCAGTACCCAAGTATATTTGAACCATTTCCATATTCGTATAAGTGATTCCATCTAAGCCCATTCCCAAACCGCTTAAGCGATTGCTCTGAAGCTGGCCTATATCATTATCTGATGAGCGATCATTGTAAACCACCAATCGGTCAACCTGTTCATCTTCATCCGCAAAGAGGGTTGGACTCAGGTATATCATAATATACTGGGCATCAGACGGCACCATGGTCCAGACCTGATCTACGGTAATAAATTCGCTATCATAGGTCAGTACCTTGCGGGTTTCCAGAAATTCACCGTTTTCATCAAGTATGGCTACATATAAAACTGCATCATAGCTCGGGTTGAGTTTGGCCGTCAGATCATCTCCAGCATAAGAGACCCTGGTACTGTCAATTGGAGTAAGCGTACCCCAGGAGATATAGTTATTGGTTTCCCAGGGCATCATGAATGGATCAGATAAGGAGCGGTCAGCATCAGTTATGCCTGCATCAATTATTATAGTACCTTGAATAAGACCCGTATCATGGGTGGCTTCCGGGAATACCACCTGCTCACCGGCAGCGTCATAGGAAATTACTTCGCCGGTAATATCACCCGCAATAATAAAGGTATCACTGCCCAGGTTGCCGATCAGACGCACCGTTACCCCAGCCAGGGTACTCAGAATATAGAAAGTATCATCGCCTTCCATTCCGTCAATTTCCAGGATTTCAATGTTTACATAAGAGATGTTTAGCCCAGCTCCGTAAACTCCATCTGAAGTAACTACTATATGATCGGGGAATTCGGTGGCAATTACTGTCATAATATCCTCGCCGGCTCCTCCATCTATCTTTAGAGGAGCATTGATGGCATAATTGATCTCATCGACACCATCGCCCCCAGCCAGGTTGGTCATAGCCTGTTTGGCTTTATCATCCAGGAGAACAAAAGCTCGAACCACAAATTTATCATTGCCATCCTCGCCGTATAGACCTAATACTCCTTGGTTATGATAAATCTGGAACAGATCGTTGCCAACATTGCCATATATCTCCATGTGTTTGCTGACACCCGGGGTCACAAATCCGCGGGTGGTCTCCTCAGTAGCGATTTCGTCACCGGGGGCAATATTGGCATTGGCTTCACGGGGTGATTTGAATATCTGCCCTACCTGGAAGAAGTCATCGCCTTCTCCCCCATCAATACATATATAGGTACTGGTGTCATCGGAGACTATGTGATCATTGCCTCCCAATGTGTTGATATAGATGTTTTCTATGGTTTCGTTGTAATTAATACGCTCAATATCATAAAGCCCATCATTATTGCTATCTGAATCGTAATTTATGGAGGCTATGAAGTACTTGCGAATGGAGATTTGTTCTATACCCTCCGTGCCGTTCAAGGTAAGATAATCATAATCTTGGCTAGGCGTTTCTGCCAGATACTCTTCAAATCCTTCCAGTGCTTCGTTTCTAGCCGGAGCCGCTGCACCGCTGTCATTAACCTGAATCAGATAGTTGCTGGTTCCGGAAAGATTGATTACGTAGCGATCACTGCCTCCCTCACCGTCAACAGTGATTGCCGCCTGATTTCCTCCATAAGTACCGGACACTGTTTTCAAGTGATTCAAAGTAATCAAGTCATTACCATCGCCGGTATTTATTATGGTATCCGGCAGTGAGGTAATCATATCAATCAGGATGATATCATCCTCCCCAGCACCGGTAATAGCCAAGTGGGGAGAATTAATAACTCCATACAATTCCAGATAGCCGCCAACGCCATTATCATTATCTGCGTGATCCACACTCAGCTTGATGCTGTCAGCAGCCTTGATTTCAGCGGCGTTTTCAATCAGCATATCGTCTCCGCTGTAAATACTAATAGTGGAAGTTCCGGAATTTATTTGAGCACCGGTAAGAATAGCAAAGTTATCGCCCGCATCTATAATTACAAATCCATCCGCCTTAATAAGTGCTCCGCTTTGAATACCAATGTTTTTACCGCTCCTTAGGGTCAGCGAACCGGTATCAGCCTTTACTGCTTCCATTACCGTGATAGTTCCAGCTGCGGCAACTTGGATATCGCCTTTGGCGTTAATCCCTATGGTATCGTCTACATTGCCAATATTAAGGTTTTTATTATTATTTATCCAGAAGCCACCGGTTTGGGCTATACCTTCAAGATAATTAATTGCGGTTCTGAGCAGACTGCCAGCATTTCCTATATCCTTACCGGCTATAAGTAACACTTGGTCAGCATTAATGCTGATGTCTGGGCTGCCGTTGAGCACACTGCCTGGAACCTGTAGATATACGTTACCATTCTGGGAGGTCACATTGTTTAGCCAAAAGTCAACAGTATACACTTTAATATATAAATCGTTATAGGCTATTACAGTAAGGGTCTCTC